>JAIDJZ010000392.1 GCA_029051965.1 Paramuribaculum sp.
CGACCCTCTGCTTGTAAGGCAGACGCTCTGAACCAGCTGAGCTAAGCGCCCGTTTTTGAGAGTGGTTCTCTGCTAAAGCGATGCAAAGTTACGCATAATTTTTAACTCTGCAAATTTTTGGCGAACTTTTTTTCAAAAAAAGTGATTTTTTTTCTTCGAGCCCTCTAAAAACCGCCTTTTTTGTCGAATTTTTGATTTTTATGGTCGGTTATTTTGATTTTTTCAATGAATATTTGTTTTATTGATGTAAATTTATAACCGTAAAGAAATAGTCTTTTTTAGTCATAGGATGAGAAAGAGTTTAAATCGTTTTGGTCTGATCGGACGCATTGTCCGTTTTTATGTCGATGGTTTCCGGGAAATGACTCTCGGGCGCTATCTGTGGGCACTGATTCTTGTGAAACTCGCCATCCTGTTTTTTGTCTTTAAGATCTTTTTCTTTCCCGACAGGCTCGAACGTGACTATTCGACCGATGAGGAGCGGGCAAGGGCAGTTCGTCGGGATCTTGCCCGGCCCCGTCCGGCACATGACAATCTTTTTGAGTTAACCCTATACAGAATCTATTACAAAAACTTTGCCTATGAATGATTTAATGAGTGTGGTCGACTGGTCGAGGGCGCAGTTTGCCCTGACTGCGATGTTCCACTGGGTGTTCGTTCCGCTGACACTCGGTCTGTCCGTCATCGTTGCGATCATGGAGACCATCTATTATCGTACGCGCAGCGAGCGTTGGCTTGCGATCACTAAGTTCTGGATGTCGCTCTTCGGAGTCAATTTTGCTGTCGGGGTTGCGACCGGAATAATCCTTGAGTTCGAATTTGGTGCCAACTGGTCGAACTACAGTTGGTTTGTCGGAGATATTTTTGGCGCGCCGCTCGCAATCGAGGGGCTGTTTGCCTTTTTTATGGAATCGACATTCATTGCTGTGATGTTTTTCGGATGGTCGAAGGTGAGCCGGCGGTTTCACCTTGCCGCCACATGGCTGACCGCTATCGGTGCTTCGATTTCGGCGCTGTGGATTCTTGTGGCCAACGGCTGGATGCAGTATCCTGTCGGGATGCGGTTTGATCCGGCCCAGATGCGCAATGTGATGGACAATTTCTGGGAGGTCGCTCTCTCGCCGGTTGCGATCCACAAATTCTTCCACGCGGTCTTTTCCGGATGGTGTCTTGCGGGAGTGTTCGTGGTCGGAGTGAGCTGTTGGTTCCTGCTGAAGAAACGCAACGCAGAGATGGCTCGCCGTTCGATCAAGGTCGGCGGTTGGGTAGGGCTTGCCGGAATGGTTCTGACGATGTGGAGCGGCGACAGTTCGGCTCTTGATGTCGCGCGCGTTCAGCCTATGAAACTTGCGGCGATGGAAGGCCTTTACGATGGCAGTTGCGGTCAGGAGATTGTCGCTTTCGGAATCCTGAATCCTGACAAGAAGCCTGGCGATGATCAGAAACCCTATCTGTTCGACATTTCGATTCCTTATGGGCTTTCATTTCTCGCAACCCACGATCCGTCGGCGTTTGTGCCGGGAATCAATGATCTGATCGACGGAATTGAAATTACGCCTGCCGGCGACACTGTCCGGACCGTAAGCTATGCCGAACGGATCGAACTCGGACGCCGCGCCCATGAGTCGCTGAGAGCTTTCGACGCAGCTTCGGCGCGTGGCGATTCCGTGGCAATGGCGTCGGCTGCCGCAGAGCTTGAGGCCAATTATCCCTATTTCGGCTATGGCTATCTTGATTCTCCCGAGGAGGCTGTTCCGCCTGTCGGCCTGACATTCTATTCGTTCCACATCATGGTTATTCTCGGGGGCTATCTGCTTCTCTTTATGATTGCGGCCTTATGGATCGCCTACCGGCGTCCGCAGTGGCTCGGCAACCGCCTTGTTGTCTGGGCCGGGATGCTTACGATTCCGGTTGTCTATGTCTGCAGTCAGGCCGGATGGGTCACTGCTGAGGTCGGCCGTCAGCCGTGGATCATTCAGGATATAATGCCTTGCAAGGCGGCCATTTCCGATATTTCGGCCGCTGATGTCCAGCTGACATTCTGGATGTTTGCCGTGGTATTCACCGCATTTCTCGCCGCTGAGGTCGGAATCATGCTCAAGACGATCTCGAAGGGCTCAAAAAAAGATTTCTCATCAATTAAAGACTGATCCTTATGCAACAACTCGAATATCTTCAGAATTACTGGTGGCTGCTCGTCGCAGTGCTTGGAGCCGCTCTCGTGTTCCTGCTTTTTGTTCAGGGCGGACAATCGATGCTTCTGCAAAGGATGTCTGATCTGCAACGGTCGATGATGGTCAACGCTCTCGGACGCAAATGGGAGCTGACTTTCACGACGCTTGTCGTTTTCGGCGGGGCATTTTTCGCATCGTTCCCCCTGTTCTATTCGACAAGTTTCGGCGGTGCCTACTGGCTCTGGATGCTGATTCTTTTCAGTTTCATCCTCCAGGCTGTCAGTTATGAGTTCCGGTCCAAACCGGGAAATATCTTCGGCACTCGCACCTACGATCTCTTTCTGTTCATCAACGGTAGTGTCGGATGCATTCTGCTCGGAGTCGCAGTCGGAATGATGTTTTTCGGTGCGGAATTCGAGGTGACAAAAACGAATCTCCTTGACAGCTCCTCGCCGGTGATCTCCCGCTGGGCTCCGACGCATGGGCTGGAAGCGATCGCCGACTGGCGATGTCTGGTGCTGGGGCTTGCCGTTCTGTTTCTTTCGCGAACCCAGGCTTCGCTCTATTTCCTGTCAGCGATCAGCCACGACCGGAAATTTGCCGAGAGCCAGCGTCGGTCCGTTCTGGTCAACGGAGCTGTCTTTGTCGTCTTTTTCCTGTTGTTCCTCTACCTTCTGCTGACAGCCGACGGGGTGGCGACTGACGGAGAGATGAGATGGGCTGAAAACAAGTATCTCTGGAATTTCATCGACATGTGGCCCGTTGCCGTTGTCTTCCTGCTCGGAGTCGTTGCCGTTCTCTGGGGTGTGCTCGGAACTGTGCTTTCGGACCGTTTCAAAGGTGGAATCTGGTATAGTGGCATCGGTACGGCAATGGTTGTAGTCGCGCTGTTCTGCATTGCCGGCTACAATTCGACAGCCTATTATCCTTCGCTGCTCGACGTTTCATCCTCGCTGTCGGTCCGCAACAGTTCCTCGTCGCTCTTCACGCTGACGGTCATGAGCTGGGTGTCGGTCATTACGCCCGTAGTGATCGCCTATATCGCCTATGTGTGGAAGAAGATGGATGCGGACCGAATAACTCCGCGCGAGATGAAAGAGACTTCCCATAAATATTGATCTTATATATCTGATGAGGCGGGTGTGTCATAACGGCTCATCCGGGTCGTCGCCTGAGGGATTCGGGTTCGGTCATTGACGTCAGTCAACTCCCATCACCCTCACCCTCATGCTTCTACCGGCTGAACCATTCTGACAGCCCCCTCGCCATCCGGCAGAAAATAACAGACGCTGTGTCAAAATTCTGAATTTTGACACAGCGTCTCGTTTTCTTCGGCTTCCGGAGGCGTCGGCGGTCCGATTCAATGGGGATTGCGCATGATTTAGGCTTAATGAATCGTAAAAGCTTGCTTATGCGCCGGTAAATTGCTAATTTTGTAAACATTCAGGCCTGTTTATACAGGGTGTGTGATTTACCTGACTAAGATTAACTATAACTTCTACCTATGAAAAAATTAGCAACATTACTAATTGTTTCTGCAGCCGCTGTTAATATAAATGCTACTGATCCGGTTGATTATGTCAGCACACTTGTCGGCACGCAGTCGGAATTTGCTTTGTCGACGGGCAACACCTATCCGGCCGTCGCTATGCCCTGGGGTATGAATTTCTGGACTCCGCAGACCGGCAAGATGGGCGACGGATGGGCCTACACCTATGACGCAAAGAAAATCCGCGGGTTCAAACAGACCCACCAGCCCAGTCCCTGGATCAATGACTACGGTCAGTTTGCAATCATGCCCGTGACCTCCGGTCCGGTCTTCGATGAGGAGCAGCGCGCGAGCTGGTTCGGCCATAAAGCCGAAGAGGCCACTCCGTACTATTATAAAGTCTATCTCGCCGACCACGACGTTGTCACCGAGCTGACCCCGACCATGCGTGCGGCAGCTTTCCGTTTCACATTCCCCGAAGCAGAGACCTCATATGTCGTTGTCGATCCGTTCGATAAGGGCTCCAGTGTTACGATTGATCTGAAAAACAACCGCATACAAGGCTATACGACTAAAAATTCAGGAGGCGTTCCCGATAACTTCAAAAACTATTTCGTGATCGAGTTCGACACTCCGTTTACCTACTATGCATCCGTTTCCGACGGTGACATCCGCAAGGGCACGACCGACGTGACGGCCGACCACGCCGGTGCGATCATCGGTTTCCCGACCCGCAAAGGGCAGGTTGTCAACGCTCGTGTGGCCTCATCGTTCATAAGCCCGGAGCAGGCCCTTCTGAACCTGAAGGAGCTTGGCGACGGTGATTTTGACCGCATTAAGAAAGAGGGCCGTGACCGCTGGAACGATATTCTCGGACGTATCGAGATCGAACATGATCCCGCCGATGCTCAGACTCTCGACCGCATGCGCACTTTCTATTCCTGTCTCTACCGCTCTGTGCTTTTCCCCCGTTCGCTCTATGAGATCAACGCACAGGGAGAAGTCGTGCACTATAGCCCGTATAATGGCGATGTCCTTCCCGGCTACATGTTCACCGACACCGGCTTCTGGGACACGTTCCGCTGTCTGTTCCCGTTGCTGAACCTTGTCTATCCGTCGGAAAACGAAAAGATCCAGGCCGGACTCGTCAACGCATATCTGGAAAGCGGATTCCTCCCCGAATGGGCTTCCCCCGGCCACCGCGGATGCATGGTGGGCAACAACAGTGCTTCAATCGTTGCCGACGCCTATCTCTCGGGCCTCCGTAACTACGACATCGAAAAACTTTGGGAGGCTGTCACTTCGGGCGCGCACAAAGTCCACCCTGAAGTTTCGTCGACCGGACGTCTCGGACATGAATACTATGACCGTCTCGGTTATGTGCCCTACAACGTAGGAATCAACGAGAGCGCAGCGCGCACACTCGAATATGCCTACGATGACTGGTGTATCTATCAGCTCGGCAAAGCTCTCGGCAAGAGCGAAAAAGAACTTGCGCCCTACGCACGTGCGGCCATGAACTACCGCAATCTATTCGATAGCGAGACCAAACTTATGCGCGGACGCAACGAAGACGGTTCTTTCCAGTCGCCTTTCAACCCGCTCAAGTGGGGCGATGCCTTCACAGAGGGTAACTCATGGCACTACACCTGGTCTGTGTTCCACGATCCCCAGGGCCTCATCGATCTCATGGGCGGCGACCGGGAGTTCATTGCAATGATGGATTCGGTCTTCACTGTTCCCCCGATCTTCGACGACAGCTATTACGGTCAGGTAATCCATGAAATCCGCGAAATGCAGATTATGAACATGGGCAACTATGCCCACGGCAACCAGCCCGTTCAGCACATGATCTATCTCTATAACTATGGCGGTCAGCCCTGGAAGGCGCAATACTGGGTGCGTGAGGTCATGAATCGCATGTATTCGCCGAATCCCGACGGTTATTGCGGCGACGAAGACAATGGACAGACTTCAGCCTGGTATGTGTTCTCGGCTCTCGGATTCTATCCCGTGGCTCCCGGAACAGGCGAATATATTCTCGGCGCACCGCTGTTCCGTAAAGCCACAATCCATCTTGAAAACGGAAAGACCGTTAAAATCGAAGCCCCTGCCAACAGCGACACCAACCGCTACATTAAGGAGCTGAAAGTCGACGGTAAGGTGACCGACGCCACTTATCTCACACTCGGTCAGCTTCAGGCAGGCCCGATACTCGACTTCGTCATGTCGGCCGCTCCGGCCACTGACCGCGGCATCGCTCCCGAATCGCGGCCCTACTCCTTCTCCAAGGCTGCCGACGCTCCGAAGATAAAGCAGCCCAAGGCCAAAAAGACAAAAAAATCTAAAAAATAAAATCGCAACGACGCCGCTCTCCCTTCAGAGCGGCGTCGCTGTTTATGAAACTCCCTCACTACAAATAAATTCATTTATCAGTATGAAATCTGCAGCTACGGTCAAAGATGAAGTTCATACCATTTTTTGACTATATTTTTTGTGGTGAAATCGTTACTCGGGGTAGATAATTCAGTGATTGGGCTAGCTGAGTTGGTGATAGGTTGAGTAATTTTGCGGTGGAATAGTTTGGTTAAACCGTTAAACAGAAATAAATCATGGAAGGAAATTTCATCTACTCTAATCCGACTCGCCTTTATTTCGGTGATGAGGCTCAGAAGAATCTTGCCTCGGCTCTCGAGGGGTTTGGCAAAAAGGTGCTGCTTGTCTATGGCGGCGGCTCGATCAGACGCAATGGTGTCTACGACGATGTCATGGCAGCTCTCCGTCAGACCGGTAAAGAGGTCGTGGAACTGTCGGGCGTAATGCCGAATCCGACTCTTGAGAAGCTCAATGAGGGGCGCAGAGTGGCACGGGAAAATAATGTCGACTTCATTCTTGCCGTCGGCGGCGGGTCGACGATCGACTATTCGAAGGCGGTCAGTGTTGCGGCCTGGTATGATGGTGACGCCTGGGATCGATATTTCGTGCGTCAGGACGATCCGCAACCCGGCGAGCGGATAATACCAGTCGGGGCAGTACTGACGATGGCCGGAACCGGATCGGAAATGAACGGCGGCTCGGTGATCACCAATCAGGAGGCGAAGCTTAAGATAGGCAAGGTGTTCGGAGAGGAAGTGATGCCGAAATTCGCCGTTCTCAATCCGCGCTACACCTTTTCGCTGCCACGCCGCCAGATGGTTGCCGGAATCTTTGACACCATGAGCCATATAATGGAGCAATACTTTTCAGGCAATGACGATTCGACCTCCGACTATCTTGCGGAGGGTCTGATGAGGTCGCTCATTGCATCCAGCAGGGTAGCCGTCAATGATCCCGAAAACTATGAGGCCCGCTCCAATATTATGTGGACGGCGACATGGGCGCTCAACACTCTGATCGGAAAAGGAAAGATCCAGGACTGGATGGTCCACATGATCGGTCAGGCGATAGGCGCGCATACAGATGCCACGCACGGAATGACTCTTTCGGGTGTTTCCGTGGCCTACTACCGCCATGTGATGAAGTATGGCCTCAGCCGTTTCGCGCGGTTCGCACGTGTAGTCTGGGACATTCCCTCCGAAGGAAAATCCGAGTCGCAGCTTGCATCCGAGGGAATCGACGCTCTCGAAGCATGGATAAAGGAGATCGGCGCAGCATCGGAAATCTCGTCGCTTGGCGTCACTGAGGCACTGATCGAGCCTATCGCCGACGCGACAATCATATTCGATGCGGGCTATCACAGACTCGACCGAAGCGAGGTGATCGGGATTCTCCGCGAATCGCTTTGACCATACGTTTTCATCCGGAGACTGCGCTGCGGTGGGTTCGCCCATTGCGGCGCAGCCTCTTTGAAAAAAATTTGGCCGGATGAAAAAAAGTTTGTAATTTTGCTGTCGGGTAAGTCCTACACGACCAGCTCCCCGGGAACTCCGTCAGATCTTGACCGAAGCAGCGGTACCGGGTTGTAGCGGTGCGATGTAGTAAGCTTACCCTTTTTTTGTGTCCTTTTGTGTCGCATGACAGGAAACTTTAATGCAGGGTAGGAAAAGTTTTTGTAAGTTGAGGATTCTGACTAAATTTGCAAATAACCCCTATTGTAATTAAGCGGAACGGCGGCTTCGAAGCTGTTTTTTTACAGACAAAAATGAGCGAAATCGAACGACATATTCTCGTGCTGCGCTTTTCAGCGTTAGGCGACGTCGCAATGACATTGCCGGTTGTCTATTCTGTTGCCCGGGCAAATCCCGAGGTGAGATTCACCGTGGTGACACGGCCCTTTTTCTCGCGATTGTTTATAGATGCGCCGGCCAATCTCTCGGTGATCGGTGTCGATCCGAAAGACTATAAAGGCGCGCTTGGCCTGTGGCGTCTGTTTTCACGGCTTAGCCGTCTGAAGCCGACGGATGTGGCCGACCTCCACAATGTCTTGCGCTCGTGGATGATCGACAATTACTTCAGGGCTAAAGGCGTAAGGGTCGCGATGGTCGACAAAATGAGGTCCGGACGTTCCCACGCGTTGAAGAACAAAATCCGCCAGAAAAGTTTTATCGACCGCTATGTCGATGTCTTCTGCGAGCTCGGTCTGAAAATTCCCGGATCTTTTTCGGCTCTTCCGGTGCTAAGTGCGCCGGATGCGTCTGAGATCAGACATCCGGCGGTAGGCATTGCGCCTTTTGCGAGATACCTCACTAAAACCTATCCACCCGAGCTGATGGTCGAGGTCATCGGAAATATATGCCGGAAAGGAGTCTCGGTCTATCTGTTTGGCGGCCGGGGTGAAGAGGCCGCGCAGCTTGAGCAATGGGCCGCGCGGATCGATGGATGCCGGTCAGTGGCAGGTCTCTATCCGATCGAGCAGGAATTGCG
Source organism: Paramuribaculum sp. (assembly GCA_029051965.1). Lineage (GTDB taxonomy): Bacteria > Bacteroidota > Bacteroidia > Bacteroidales > Muribaculaceae > Paramuribaculum. The sequence continues at coordinate 8,527 of JAIDJZ010000392.1, forward strand.
GCTGATGCAGGAGATGGATCTGATGGTCTCGATGGATTCGGCCAATCAGCATCTTGCGTCGCTCGTGGCAACTCCGGTGGTGACTCTGTGGGGCAGTACAACGCCCCGATGCGGATTCGTTCCGTTCGGACAGAGCGAGTCGCGATCTATTGTGGCCGGTCTGGAGTGTCAGCCATGTAATGTCGCCGGAGCGCCTGCATGTCCAAGGGGTGATCTGGGCTGCATGCGCGAGCTGACGCCGGAGTCGGTCGCCTCTCACATTCTTTCAGAATTAGCCAGCACAAAGAAATGAGTCTGATCGGATACATTCTATTTTCGCTACTCTATTGGCTGTGGTGTGCAGCCTTCTTTCAGATTTTCCAGAAACCGTTTTTTGCGATATCAAACCGTAGGAGTGCTGCCGGCACTGCAGTCGGACTCAGAATGACTGCGGCAGTCTACCGCCACGGATTTAAGTCTGATGCGATAATCGCGTCCTATCTTTCAGCCGTCCCGTTGATCGCCGGGCTTGTCCGAGTGCTGTTTCCGACGTTCGAGCCCGGCTGGATTCTATGGCCCTATAACACTCTGATCGCAATGGCTCTGGGGCTTATTGTGGTTTCCGATTCGATCCTCTACGGGTTCTGGAACTCGAAGATCGATGCCTCCGTGTTCGAATATCTGCGCCATCCCAAAGGGGCGTTTGCAAGCGTCAGCGGATGGTATGTGGCCGCGGGGCTTCTTGTCGCGGCTGCAGTCGGTGGATGTTTCTGGCTTGGTGCCGAGGCTGTTGTCCGCTACGGATGGTTTCCTCTATTTGATTCGTCGCCACACTGGTGGACCTATGTGGCTGCGCCCGTGGAGTTTTTGCTTATGGTCGGAATCTGTTTCCTGATTATCCGCGGTCTCGGTATCCGTCCGAACAATCCGAGCGCAGTCTATTTCCACTCCGAAAACTTCTTTAACCACTGGGCTCTTAATCCCGCCTATAATCTGATCTATTCGCTCGGCGCCCGCGACGATTATGCCGGACAGTTCCAGACGATGTCGCCGGAGAAGTGCCGCGAACTGATCGCCCCTCTTTTTCCGACTGAAGGAAAGTCGCAATCGCGGCTTGCGACCGATCGTCCCGACATTCTTGTGGTCGTCTGGGAAAGCTTCGGTGCTGAGTTCTGCGAACAGCTCGGCGGCCGTAGCGGAGTGACGCCGAATTTCAATAGCCTGTGCGACGAAGGACTCTTCTTCACCCGCTGTCGTGCGTCCTCGTTCCGTACTGACCGGGCGCTCCCCGCGATATTCTGCGGCCTGCCGGGACAACCGACTGCCACAATAGTGCGCCACACGCGCAAGCTCCCGTGTCTGCCCGCTGTGGCCCGCGATCTGCGCGGGATCGGTTACCGGACAATGGCTGTCCACGGCGGCGACCTCGTCATCATGCACAAATCCGATTTCTACCTCTCGGCCGGAAACACCCGGCTGATGGCTCAGCGCGACTTTCCCGGCAATCTCGACCACGGGAAATGGGGCGTCCATGATCTTCCGGTCCTTGAGCGAGTTGCCGATGAGGCAGCCCGGCTGACCGCCGCGGGCGAACGATGGATGATTTCGGTCCAGACGCTCAGTTCGCATGAACCGTTCACCGTGCCCTATGACCGGCTTCCTGATCCTGCCGACAATTCGATGGCCTATACCGACCATGCTCTCGGGCAGATGGTCGGGCGTCTGAAAGCCTCCGGGGCATGGGACAATCTGCTGTTGGTCGTAGTGGCCGATCATGGGCTGAACCGCAGCAACACACCGTCGCATCGGGATCAGTATTCCCATATACCGCTGTTGTTTGCCGGAGGTGCCGTGCGGCGTCCCGAGCGAATCGACACAATCATGAGCCAGACGGATATTCCCGCGACTCTGCTCGGACAGCTCGGTCTGAGCCATGACCGTTATCCCTTCAGCCGCGACGTCCTGGCTGACACCTATACGGTTCAGTCCTCTTTCCACACTTATAACAATGGATTTCTATTCACTGACCGGACCGGTCTGACCGACTACGACAATCTCCGTCAGGCTGCCGCACCGGGCACAGCCGACGCCGATCGTGAACTGAAGGGGAAAGCCATTCTCCAGAGTCTGTATAACTACATTGCAAATCTTGACAATGAACGAAAAGCTCCGTAAACTGATGCGCTCGACTCCCGTCGGGCTGATTCTGAATCTTGCCGTTGTCTATCTGGCCTATTTCATTTGCCGGATCGTTTTTATTCTTGAGAATTTCGATCTGGTAGGGGAGGGGCTTTCTTGGTCGGGATTCCTTACTGTCTGCGCTGGAGGTTTCAGGTTCGACTCCTCGGCGATCTTCTATACAAACTGCCTCTTCATCCTGCTCTACATCCTTCCGCTCCACTGGAAAGAGGGGCGGCGGTGGTGGAATGCGATGACAAAATGGCTCTATGTGGGAGTCAATGCACTGTGTGTCATCATAAATCTTGGCGATTCAGTCTTTTTTGAAACGCGCATGCAGCGTTCGACGATGGCGACCGTCACCGAATTCAAAGGCGAGGGCAATCTTCCCTCGATCATTGGGGTGGAGGTCGTGACCCACTGGTATCTGCTTCTTCTGGCAGCACTGATCATATTCGGATTCATCCGTCTCTACCGGCGACCCGCCGAGCCGGGACGCCCGTTATGGCACTATTATCTGACCAATTCGCTCACACTGGTTATCATTGGCTTTCTGTCGGTCTGCGGGATGCGCGGAAATATTCTGTTCCTTTCGGCTACACGCCCTATCTCGGTCGGCTACGCACAGCGTTTTGTCGAGAAACCGGTCCAGACAGGTGCCGTGCTGAACACTCCGTTCGCTCTGCTGCGCACTCTCGGCGAAGTCACGATGGCCGAACCTCATTATTTTTCTGAAGAGGAGCTGGATGCGATCTATTCGCCCGTACATGTTCCGGCCGACACTCTTGCAGAACGTAAGAAAAATGTTGTCATCCTGATCGTCGAGAGCTTTGCCCAGGAATTTATCGGAGGCCTCAACAAAAACCTTGACGGCGGAACCTACAAGGGCTATACTCCTTTTGCCGACTCTCTCCTGACGGTCAGTGCCCATTGGCGCGACGGATTCGCCAATGCCGGGTTCAGCATCGACGCACCCCCGGCCGTTCTTGCCTCGATCCCTCGAATGAACCGTCCGTTTGTCGTGTCGCCCTATTCGCTCAACGACATCAATTCGATCGCATCACTGCTCAAGCCGATGGGCTATACGGCGGCATTCTTCCACGGCGCCGACAACGAATCGCTCGGTTTCAACGCCTTCACCCGCCATGCCGGTTTCGACCGCTATTACGGTCAGAAAGAGTTCTATGCCGACAGCCGTTTCGGCGGCAAATCGGAATTTGACGGGACATGGGGTGTCTGGGACGAACCTTTCCTGCAGTTTTTCGCACAGACGCTGACCACGTTGCCGCAACCGTTTCTTGCGACAGTGTTCACCCTCTCTTCCCATCATCCCTTCCGCATTCCCGACAAATATGCCGACGTGATGAAAGATGAGGGGATCTATCCGCTCCATAAATGCATACGCTATGCCGACTACTCTCTGCGACGCTTTTTTGACACCGCGCGCCGGCAGCCGTGGTACGACAACACGATCTTTGTTCTGACAGCCGACCACGGCAGTTCGAAGCGGACCCATGCCGAGTATAAGAACGATGTCGGCGGCTTCCGCATTCCGATTCTTATCTTCGATCCGTCGGGCGAACTTCCGCGCGGCCAGCTGCCCGGAATTGCCCAGCAGACCGATATAATGCCGACGGTGCTCAACTATCTTGGCAACAAACGTCCCTATGTAGCCTATGGCATCGACCTGTTTGCAACTCCTGCTGACAGCACATGGGCTTTCAACTGGGACAATATACCGCAGTATTTCAAAGGCGACTATGTCATTCAGTTTGCCGGCGAGGAGGTGTCCGGACTTTTCAACTACCGGACCGACCCATTGTTGAAAAACAACCTTGCCGGAAAAGGGCTTGAGACAGAATCGTCCATGAAGCGCGACGCGCAGGCAATCATCCAGAGCTTTATGCACCGCATGAATACCAATGCGGCAACCGTAGCCGAACCTCTGAAATCAAAAAACGACTGACCTATGAGAATTCTTCAGATTTTCCCCGGAAAGGTATGGGGCGGGGCCGAACAGTTTGTCCTTGATCTCGGTCTTGCCATGCGCGGCAAAGGCCACGAAGTCGAGTTTCTTGTGCGGCGTTCCGACACCGTGATCGCGCGGCTTGAGAATGCCGTGGAGTTTTCGGTTGTCGGTCTCGGCGGAAGTGTGTTCCCTCTCGGAAAGCCCGATCCGGTTCTTGTCGAAGCCGTCAGGAATGCTGACGTTGTCCATGTCCACGATATCGCACACGTCGACCCGGTTTTCAGGGCTGTCGACATTGCCGGATCTCACGCGAAAGTCATCCTGACGCGACATATCGCCCGCGCGAGCCGGACCCTCCCGTGGCGGCGTGGCTCATTGAAGAGACTCCATCGGATTCTGTTTGTCAGCCATCTCGGCCAGCGTCTCTGGCAGAGTGTGAACTCATGGATGCCCGAAGAGAAGTGCATGGTCGTCCACAACAGCATTCCGCCTTATGCCGCAGCGGAGGCCGAGGATCTGCGTCAGCGTTATGCTGTCCGGCCCGGAGTCCCGCTGATACTTTTCACCGGACGCGTCCGCGAATCGAAAGGCTGTCAGGTTCTTGTCGAGGCTCTTGTCCGTGTGCGCGATCTCGACTGGACAATGATATTCGTCGGGACGTGCAAGCCGGCTGATTTCGACAAAGAACTTGTCCGAATCGCGCAGCGTGGTGGCGTCGGCCACCGAGTCGGCTTCTATGGATTTTCCGATAATGTCCGCGCACTCATCCGTCAGGCCGACATCGGCGTCGCACCTTCGATCGTGCGCGAGGCTTGCCCGCTTTCACCGATGGAATTCATGCAGGCGGCCGTTCCGGTAATCGCAACCGACAATGGCGCTCAGCCAGAGTATATAACCGATGGCGAGACAGGAGTGCTTGTCTCGCCCGACAATGTCGAGGCTCTGGCCGCAGCTCTGCGTTCAATGATCACAGACCGTAGGCGGCGTCAGCGCATAGGCCGACGGGGCGCCGATTATTTCGCTGCAAACCTATCCTATCAGAGATTTATCGACGAAATTCTCGGAGCCTATTCCTGAATTCGCCATCCGGCAGAAAATAACGGGCGCTGTGTCAAAATTTTGAATTTTTGACACAGCGCTCCTTATTCTGTCTGCTGTCAGTTCAGTTTTCGGGCAGCCTCAGTCGGTTCCCAGACATAGAGCCGGTCCGACGGGCGGACCTTTTCGCTGACTTTTATCGAGAAACTGTCGCCCTTGACTGCTTTTTCAACAGGTTTGAGGTCAACGCGGATCTCGTCGAGTTTCATGACGATCGCGCCGGTAGTCGGTCCGGTGATCACTATTTCGTCGCCGACCTTCACCTCGCCAGCCTCGACATAGAATTCTGCAACGCCGATGTTCGAGAAATATCTGACGCCCTTGGCCGCATATCGTTTGACGCGTTCGGCACTCGAGCCGTATTTCGACGACCATTCGCCAAGACGCTGGCCGAGATAATAGCCGTCCCAGAATCCGCGGTTGAAAATCTTTCTCAGCTGCGATGTCCACTCTTCGATGCGCTCCTCGGTGTAGGTCCCGTTGCAGATCGCCTCGATCGCTTCGGAATAGGCCCTCACCGCGACGCTGACATATTCAGGTCCGCGTGCGCGTCCCTCGATCTTGAACACCCGCACTCCGGCATCGATCATTTTGTTGAGGAAGTGGATTGTCCGGAGATCCTTGGGCGACATGATATACTTGTTTTCGATCGCAAGCTCATCGCCGGTCTCGCGGTCCGTGACGGTGTATCCGCGACGGCAGATCTGAGTGCAGGCGCCGCGGTTGGCGCTCGAGTTCATCTGATGGAGGCTAAGATAGCATTTTCCGCTGACTGCCATGCACAGGGCGCCGTGGCAGAACATCTCGATGCGCACCGGTTTTCCTCCGGGGCCGCAGATCGACTGCTCGCGGATGGCGCGGTCGATGCCCGCAACCTGATCGAGATTAAGTTCGCGGGCGAGTACGACGACGTCGGCCCACTGTGAATAGAATCTCACCGCTTCTGTGTTGGTCACGTTGACCTGCGTAGAGATATGGACCTCTACTCCGCGTGAACGGGCATAGCCTATCGCCGCCATGTCCGACGCGATAATGGCCGAGATGCCCGACTGGGCGACAGCGTCAATGATCTCTCTCATTGCCTCCAGGTCGGAGTCGTAGATGACGGTGTTGACTGTCAGATACGACTTCACATTGCTGGCGTTGCAGATCGACGCGATCTCGCGCAGATCGTCGAGTGTGAAGTTGACTGACGAACGGGCTCTCATATTGAGCCCTTCGACTCCGAAATAAATGGCGTCGGCACCTGCGTTGATTGCCGCGTGGAGCGATTCGTAGCTCCCGACCGGCGCCATTATTTCAAAATCCTTACGGTTTAATTTTGTTGTTTCTTGGTTCACTTTGTTGAGAAATAGAACGAGAATTTGGTCGGTTGTACAGGCACAAAATACTTCGGCAACACATCCGGACCGCATGTGGCTGTTCCGACACCGGTCTGTTCGGCATCGAGATGAACGGTCACGCAATTGCCCGGAATGAGGTCGGAGATATGCTGTGCGCGCTGGACGTCTCCGTCTGCATACGGGTAGGCGGAGAACTGGAAGTCTTTCTTCGAGGATGTGATTTTCAGTCCGCTTCCGTTTAGCGCAACCCATCGAACGTCCGTGTGGTTACCGGCTGCCGAGGGCTTGTTGTAGATATGGAAATCGTCGACGGGCTTCACGGTCTGAAGACCGATGCGTCCGGCTGACTTGCGGTCTGCGTAGGTCTCTCCGCTGCGGCCCAGGTATGTCACTGATGAAGCCATCGTTTCAGGCACGGTGAATGTCAGGCCGAGACGGGGCATGTTTCTGATGACAGCCGTGTCGGGGATGAAGTCGCAGTCGATCGCAAGCTGGCCGTCATTGTCGATCGAATAGGCATAGGTCGCACTCGCTATAACCGATCCGCTGCGGCCCAGGATCTGTGAAGTGACATAGACGGTGTTGTTCTTGACCTTGAGCGATGTCATTTTCTGGCTGATCGAGTCGAGTCCTGCTTCTACCCACTTGCGGTTTTTGCCCTCCCAGGCAAGGTCGTTTTCGGTTGCGGGACGGTAGAGCGACAGAGCGACAGGCGACGACAGAACCTGATGGCCGCCGATCGAAAGAGAAGTTATTTCGCCGGTCAGCGGGCTGATTTCAAATCCGGTCCCTTCTGCGCCGGTGAAGCTGTTTTTGCTGCGTTTGAGTTTCGAAGGTTTGTGCTCGGCTGCGGCGGCAGTGCCCGTAAGCACGAACTGGTCGTAGGCAATCTCATGGTTGTGAGAGATCATCGGAGCATCCTTGACAGGTTTCCAGCTGAGATCGAGATAAGCCTCGGCCTCGTCAGTTGTCTCATATCTGCCGAGCGAGATGTCGGTCGACGCTCCCGGAGCGAGCGCGACATTGCGCGATCCGCTTGAGATGACCTTGCCCGAGGGAGTTGTGACCTTCCAGTCGAGTGTGTAGTCTCTGAGGTTGGTGAAGTCGAAGCGGTTGGTGATCCGGACAGTCAGGTTCGACGGATTGACAAGCGATGCGACCACGTTCTGATAGACCTTCTTCACCTCTGCAAGTGCGGGATGCGGAGTGCGGTCGGCTGTGACAAGACCGTTGCAGTTGAACGAGTTGTCCGACGGAACATTCGCAGGTCCGTAATCGCCGCCATAGGCCCAGAATTTGCGTCCGTTGGGTGCGGTTTCCTCAAAAGCCTGGTCAACCCAGTCCCAGATGCAGCCGCCCTGAAGATTCGGGTAGGAGTAGATCACATCCCAGTAATCCTTGAGACCTCCGACGGAATTGCCCATCGCATGGGCGTATTCACAAAGAATATACGGGCGTTTGTTTTTAGGATCTTTTGCATAGTTTTCGATCGAGCTGACAGCCGCATACATTTCGGCAAAGATGTCCGAATTCCAGTCCTGGAGCGCACGCTCATATTGGATCGGACGGTTCTGCTCGAGTTTCTTCATGAAGCGGTAGGCCTCTTCGAACACGATTCCGTTGCCGCATTCGTTTCCGAGCGAATAGAACGTGACCGAAGGATTGTTTTTGGATTTCGCATACATGCGGGCCTCGCGGTTGATGATCGCCGGGGTCCATTCGGCGCGTTTGGCAAGCGACGCGTCACCGTAGCCGTAGCCGTGGCTTTCGGCATTACCTTCGTCGATCACATAGATGCCGTATTTGTCACAGAGGTGATACCAGTAGCGGTCCTGTGGATAGTGGCAGTTTCTGACCGTGTTGATGTTGTTTTCCTTGAAGAGACGGATGTCAAGCTCGGCAAGATCTTTCGGGACCGTACGGCCCAGGGGAGAATGTGCGTGGCGGTTGACACCCTTGATCTTGATCGGCTTGCCGTTGAGCGTATAAAGTCCGTCGACGACCTTCGAAGTGCGGAAACCTACGTTGCAGCCGACCGTCTCGGTGATTGTTCCGCGGGAATCGGTCAGATTCATCACGAGAGTATAGAGGTAGGGATTCTCGGCCGACCACGGAGTGATATTGTTTATAGTCAGGTTGAAACGGTTGTCGGCTTTTGCTGTCGATGAACCGGATGCGACAACCGCTCCGCGTGCGTCGACGAGGCGGAAGTTAAGCCCCGGTTTTGCCGACTGTTTATTCTTCGATGATGCTGAGGCCAGACCCGCTATGTCGACATCGATGCCGAGTTCACCTTTGGTGAAGGTCGAGTCGAGGGGCGAAGTGACCGTGAAATCTGATATAAAGGTCTTCGGAGTCGAATAGAGATAGACGTCGCGCTCGATGCCCGAGATGCGCCAGAAGTCCTGGCATTCGAAGTAAGCTCCGGCGCTCCAGCGGTAGACCTCGAAGGCAACCGTGTTTTCTCCGGCCTTGAGATGCTTGGTGATGTCCCATTCAGCTGCAGTTTTTGACCCCATGTTGCAGCCTAAAAGCTGACCGTTGACCCAGACATAGTAGAACGAGGTCGCGCCTTCACAGCAGAGCACGACCCGACGCCCTTTCCAGTCGTCGGGAATGGTGAACGTGCGGCGATACGATCCGACCTCATTTGTCGCCGACGGAACGAGTGGCGCGTCTTTCTTGAAGTCAGCCCATTCGGAGTCGAACTCATAGGTGGTGTTGACATAGACAGTCGTGCCGTAGCCCTGACGTTCCCAGTTGCCGGGAACCGTGATCAGATCCCATGAGGAGACATCATAATCCGGTGCCTGAAAGCCTGCCGGGCGGTTGTCGGTGCCTTTGACCCAAGAGAAATGCCATTTCCCGTTGAGCGAGAGATAGTAGGGCGATTCCTCATACTTAAAGTCGCGGATAGCATCGATGTCGTTGGCCGGATAGGGCACGATCAGCGCATGAGGCTGAAGTTGTCCATTGGCAAAAGCATCAATTGTTTGCCATTCAGGAAGCTGTTGGGCAATTCCGCTGACTGCGGCCAGCACTGCAACAGAGCATAGAAGTTTTTTCATCAGGTATTTAGGATAGTGATTAAGCAATTATTACAAAGTTACGCCCGTAATTGCTATTATTAACACTCTTTATTGTTAAATTGCGTTAATTTGAAGGCGCTCCTCATGATGCTCCGTGCGATCTGTAATTTTGCAAAAACAACCGTCTGCATGACACGGGAAATTTCTCCCGAGGTCTTGGTCAGAATCTATAAGGCGCTCGGCAGGCCGGCCGACGGCTACGCTAAAGTCGGATTCCGATTGCGGTTGAGGGTGGATTAGCGTTTATGTGAGGGATTTTTTGTAATTTTGCACGACCGAAACAGCTCCGTTTGGCTGTTTGGAAAAGTTTTTGCGTATGAACAGTGCGGATTTACGTCGGCAACTGAAGCCGTGGATGCTTCCGATCGCAATGGCGTGTGGAGTTTTATTTCATAACCAGATCCATTACATTGCTTTCCTGACCCCATATCTGATCTTTCTGATGCTTCTCATAACATTCTGTCGCATTGATCCGGCCCACATCCGGATCGACCGCATGTCTGTGAGGCTGCTCGCGATCCAGCTGCTGGGTGCCGTCGCTGCCTATATGCTTCTGGCCGGTATCAGTCCGGTGCTCGCGCAGGGCGCGTTTATCTGCATCTTCTGCCCGACTGCCACGGCCGCGCCGGTTGTGACCGGAATGCTTGGCGGGAGCGTCGAGCGGCTTGTGGCCTATTCGCTGGTCAGCAATGTCGCAGTAGCCCTTGCCGCTCCGGTCGCATTCACCGTGATTGGCGGATCGGAGGTCGGACTGATCTACGCCTCCGCAACCATTGCGGCTAAAGTCGCGCCGCTGATACTTCTCCCTCTCGTCATGGCATTGGCCATGAGACGTATCGCTCCGAAGCTGCGCCGAGCGATCGCTGGCCATCAGAGCGTCTCGTTCTATATCTGGGCCGTTTCGCTTCTTATCGTTGTCGGCAACTCAGTCAGCTTCATAATGGCTGAACCGGCCGATGCCGTTCCGACGGCCGTCTGGCTGGCAGTCATTGCCGGTGTGGCCTGCGGAGCCCAGTTTCTGGCCGGACGCATTGTCGGGCGCCGTGCAGGCGATCCTGTTTCAGGAGCGCAGGGGCTCGGACAGAAAAACACGGTCCTCGCAATCTGGATGGCGCTGACCTATCTCAACCCTCTCTCCTCGATCGCTCCGGCGGCTTATGTGGCCTTTCAGAACACGGTCAATTCTGTTCAACTCTATTTCCGTCAGCGGAATTCCGGTCGACGCACGACCTCGTCGGAGTGAACCTTCGCAATGTCCCGCGCGTTAGAAAACTGAGTTGACCAAGGGCCGGAAACCCGATCAGACCCTGATCCATTATATAACCTATATAACCGTTTCTCTTTACCTTCTTTCCGGGTAGCCGAATCGATTAATCGCATTAACTAACTTTCAATTGTTCGCCCTATGGACAGTATGTATGAAATGTTGATGGAGCTTCCACTTTTCAAGGGGATTGGCTTCAACCGCCTGTCGGAAATTGTCGGCACAACCCGATTCCATTTCCTCAAATTCAACGACGGAGAGACGATCGTGGAGGCCGGTGAGCCGTGTACCCACATAAAATTTGTCATCTCGGGTGCCGCCCGCCTGACAACTGTCAACTCGACCGCGCGGATGAAAATTTCCCAGACCGTATCGGCCCCAGACGTCAGCTCGCCCGGGGTTCTGGTCGGGAACGTCCCCACCCCTCCCGCGCCGG
>JAIDJZ010000393.1 GCA_029051965.1 Paramuribaculum sp.
GTTTGATGGACTGCAAAAAAGCTCTCGCCGAAACTGACGGCGACATCGAAGCAGCTGTTGAGATCCTCCGCAAGAAGGGTCAGGCTGTTGCCGCCAAACGCGAGGACCGTCAGGCTTCTGAAGGTTGCGTGCTCGCAGCCAATGAAGGCAACTTCGCAGCTGTGGTAGCCCTCAAGTGTGAAACTGACTTCGTTGCCAAGAACGCAGGCTTCGTCGGTCTTACAAAAGACATCCTTGCTGCTGCAGTAGCCAACAAGGTTAAGACAATCGACGAACTGAAGTCTCTCGTTCTCAACGGCCAGACAATCGCAGACCTCATCGTTGAGGAAAGCGGCAAGACCGGCGAAAAAATGGAACTCGGTGCATACGAATGCGTTGAGGCTCCTTCGGTTACTTCCTACAACCACCTCGGCAACAAGCTCGCGACTATCGTCGGTTTCAACACAGAAGGCGTAGACTTCCAGGTTGGCCGCGACGTTGCAATGCAGGTTGCTTCGATGAATCCCGTAGCTGTGGATCGCGACAGCGTTCCTCAGTCGGTTAAGGATTCGGAATACAATGTTGCAGTTGAAAAGACCAAAGAAGAGCAGGTTAAGCGTGCTGTTGAGGTTGCTCTCAAGAAAGCAGGCATCAACCCCAACCTCGTTGACTCTGAAGCTCACATCGAATCCAACATCGCTAAGGGATGGCTCACTCAGGAAGAAGCTGACAAGGCTCGCGTGATCGCTAAGGAAGCAGGCGAAGCTAAAGCAGCTAACCTTCCCGAACAGATGATCAAGAACATTGCTGAAGGTCGTCTTAACAAATTCTTCAAGGAATCGTGCCTCATGGAACAGGAATTCATCAAGGATGCTGAACTGACCATCGGCAAGTATCTTGAAAAAGCTCAAAAAGGCTTGGTTGTTGTTGAGTTCAAGCGAGTTAATCTTAACGAAGACTAATTCGCGTCTCGGCTTCGTTTAAGCCATGACATAACTTTTGCGCTATATAAAGAGGGCGCACCCGGAGTTCGGCTCCAGGTGTGTCCTCTCTTTGTGTGTCCGTGTGTCGGGGTGGAATGGGACGGATGCAGTTTTTTAGAGCCGGTTCCCCAATATTTGTTAACGCTGGGGCGAGGCAAAGGTAATTACTTGCGACGGACAGCTGAGAATAAATATGTCTGTGATGAACACGGGATGAAGCTGAATTAA
>JAIDJZ010000394.1 GCA_029051965.1 Paramuribaculum sp.
GTTGATGACTTTTTTTGAAATATAAAATTAAATAGTTAAGTAATAAGTGGTTATTGAAAATCTTTCTGCAAAGATAGTAGTTAATTCTGAATTTATAACAATTTTTTTTGATAAAGTTTCGCAAAACTTGATCAAAATCAGTTTTTTCTGACCGCAGGACGGACTGACGCCTCTTCGTGGAGACGCAAAGAATGGAGCGCTCGCCTTAGGGGGAGGGCTCCATTCCTGCCGTTTCAACTATTTATTTATGAGGACTCCGACCTCTAATAATCACTATCCGACAATCGGAGCGAGAGAGAGATGTAACCGTTTGGCGGAGTCTCGCTACGCCGGGTCGCTACCATTTTCGGTTCATCGTTACAAACAAACCTGCAGATGAAATGACGCCGGACAGATGGCTAAAAGTGATTAAAATTTGTGAATCCCCTGAGGTCGGGATCATGCCTGTGTCTTGAGCATGAGACCGACCCGTTCCTGAAGTCCGAACAGGAGGTTCATGTCGTGGACGGCCATTGCCGACGATCCTTTGACGAGGTCGTCGATGACTGCCGTGATCACAAGGCGTTTTTCTACTTTCTGGATGTTGATGATGCATTTGTTTGTTCCGACCACTTCGGAGAGGCTGGGCAGCGACTCGGAGAGGAAGACGAAGTTGTGGTCGTTGTAGTAGTCCGAGAATGCGCGGATGGCTTCTTCTTCGGTGCGGTCGGTGATGAAGTGTATCGCCACGGAGATTCCCTGAGGCCAGCCGCCGTTGACAACGACAAACATCATGCGGTCGGCTGTGAAGTCGGGCTGGAGCGAGCGGACGGCGCGGGCAATGTCGTCGGCCTGCTCGAGGTCGATCAGAGCAAGCGTTTCGCCGGGCTCTGCATTCTCTTCGGCTATGACGGCGGTCACATTTATGTCGGAGGTGAGCCACTGCTCTTTGGCCAGAGGGGTGAGTGCAAGCAGAACGGCTGAAGTCAGCGGCAGGGGAAGCGAAGTCTTGGTCGCGCCTCTGACCAGAGGCTTGCGGCAGAGTTCGGGGAGGCCGAAGATCCATTCGTCGCCGTCGGCAAAGGTTGTGTCGGGGAGGTAGTCGCCGGAGAGGTCGATGAGCCTGACTTCGGGTCCGATGTTGTTGGCCGCGACAAATTCTCTGGCCTGCCCAGGTTCGTCGAAGCAGAGGAAGATGACGTCGGTCCTGTCGGTCGGACGGGCCGAGAATGAGAGATAGGTTTCGCCGCGAAGCCCTTTGTGGATTTCGGACAGGCGTGCGCCTTCAACGTCCGGGTCGATGACCCACATCAGTTCGACATCGGGATGGTTGATGAGCAGTTTTATTATTTCACCGGCAACAGGTGTTGTCCCTCCGGTGATTCCGGCACGTATCATATTCGGATTCTGTTTAGGTTAGTTCTGAGGAAAGAAAAAATGCCGTCCGTCATCCATGACTGAGGCGGGCAGGATGTCGGAGAGCAGACGGTGGACTTCGTCGAGGGGGGCGTCGCTGCTGAGTGCCACGAAGACTGTGTCAGCGCCTGCGATTGTTCCGAGAAGGTAGGGCGACTGGACTTCGTCGATATCGTAGGCCACGCCGCCGGCATAGCCGTTGCGGGTCTTGATGATCACGAGTGATCCCGAAACTGTCACTGAGAGAATCGCGGCCTGGCGCACGGTGTTCATTGCGTGAGTCGCCACTTCGTCGGCGGCGGTCCCGTTGGCGGCTATGACGTAGCGGTAGCCTCCGAGGTCTGTTGATACTTTCGAGGTGCGTAGTGATTTCAGGTCGCGGGAGAGGGTTGCCTGGGTGACGATGCATCCGTTTCGTTCGAGGATTTCCATCAGCTCTTCCTGACTTCCGATGGAGTTGTTGAGCAGTATTTTAACAATCAGTGCAAGTCGAGCCTGTCGCTTGTTCATAGGTGTGTGGTTTGTTTTCCCGGCAGGGAAATTTATGATCAGTGTTGATTTAATCTGTTGCAAAAGTAGCTCAGAATTTATAATTATGCAAATTTTGGAGGCGGTTAATCTTTCGCGAAACTACGGAAAAACAATTCCGCCACACCTTTCGCGGTCGATCTGGTGTGGCGGATTATGGATTGTTTTCAGTAGCCTGCGGAAGGTTGTTTACTGATCTTCATAGCGGCGGGCTCCATCGCTGACGATGACGGGGTAGACCATCGGTTCGTGACCGTATTTTTCGTTGAAACGGGTCTTGGCTGTCTCGATGAAGGCGTCATAGAGTTCATCCTTGACGAGGTTGACCGTGCAGCCGCCGAAGCCGCCGCCCATGATGCGTGATCCGGTCACGCCGCATTCTTTTGCCACGTCGTTGAGGAAGTCGAGCTCTTCGCATGAAACTTCGTAGAGGCGCGACATTCCTTCGTGGGTGCCGTACATGCATTTTCCGACAGTGTCATAATCGCCGCGGTTGAGGGCGTCGCAGACGTCAAGAACGCGCTGCTTTTCCTCGATCACGTATTTTGCACGTTTGTAGTCTTCTTCCGAGATTTTGTCTTTTGCTGCGTCGAGCATCGCCATGTCTGCGTCGCGGAGGGTTTCGACTCCGAGCGTTGCGGCCACGCGTTCGCATGATTCGCGGCGTTTGTTGTAGGGGGAGTCAACGAGTTCGTGTTTTACGCGGGAGTCGACGAGCACGAGGCGGTAGCCGTCGAGCTTGAAGGGGAAGTATTCGAATTCACCTGAGCGGCAGTCGAGGCGCATGAGGTTGTCTTTCTTGCCGTGGACAGAGGCGAACTGGTCCATGATGCCGCAGTTGACACCGCAGTAGTTGTGTTCGGTCGACTGGCCGATGCGGGCAAGTTCCATTCTGGCGAATTTGTTGTCGTTGAACAGTTCGTTGAGGGCATTGGCGAAGCAGCTTTCAAGGGCGGCCGACGACGAGAGTCCGGCTCCGAGGGGCACATTGCCGGCAAAAACGGCGTCAAAGCCTTTCACCTGGCCGCCTCGTTTGATGATCTCGCGGCATACGCCGAAGATGTAGCGAGCCCATTGCTGCGAGGGTGCGTCCTCTTCCCGGAGACCGAAAGCGACTTCTTCGTCAATGTCGATCGAATAGACGCGGACAACGTCGAGTCCGTTGGGCCGGATTTCTGCCATGATGAATTTATCGATGGCGCCGGGGAAAACAAATCCACCGTTGTAGTCAGTGTGTTCGCCGATGAGGTTGAAACGGCCCGGAGCTACATAGAGAGTTCCTTTTTCGCCGAATCGCTCGGCAAATACCTGCTGAATTTTTTCTTTCATGGATAATGATATGTTTGATGAGTTCATTAATAGATTAAAGCGGAATCAGTTGATTCGTCCGCACTGGCGGAGCGGTTCTTCATGGTCGGCCGACGGCTGTTTCCGCGGGAGAAATGTCCGTCGTCGGAGAGCAGACTTTTTTGAACTTTACAAACTTACAAAAAAATTGGCGGCGAATCATAATTTTTGATGAAAAAAGTTTTACAGGGCGTTTCTGAATGAATTGTCTGAATGAAAATGAACGCGGGGCGGAGGCTATCTGCGCCAACCGCCCCGCTTCGGGTCTTGTCTGTCGGAAGAGATTATTTCGAGAGAATTATGTCGTCGAGAGTGATTTTAATTCCGCAGGTGGCAGAGGTCGTTCCGTAGACTTCGCCGTTGCCGGTAAATTGGTTGTCGGCAAAGGTGAATTGCAAGTCTTTCGTCTCGTTTATTCCGGAGAAGCTGTCGCCGTTGCCGACAGTGACGCCCTTAAGCGTCAGTATGTTGTCGGCGAATTCATAGTCGACGGTGCTGTTGATGATGTCGGAACCCATTGCGACAATGCGGATGGTGGCGTTTTCGTCGCCGACGGTGAGTGTGACATCGCTCTGAAGGTCCATCATGCCCATGTATGTGCCGGAGGCGCTGCCGGTGTAGGTCCCGGTGATTGCAGCGTCGGAGTCGGAGTTGCCGTTGTCGTCCTCTTCATTTCCGTCGGCGTAGAGGATGCATTGTTCACCGGTCACGACATAGCTGCCGTCTTTCTTCAGTCCCCAGAGTCTGTTTCCGATGGATTCTGTTCCGAGCCATAGGGTTTTTGAGTCGTCGGAGATGTGGAATGTCAGATTGAAACGTCCGTATTCCCATTCGGAGCCTGTCCAGATGTAGAGCGCGATGTTTGTGACTGTTATCGTGCGCTCGGCGGCATTGTAGTCATATGTCCCGACGGAGCCTACGATTTCCAGCGGCAGGTAGTGGTCAGAACGGGCGACTGTTACTTTTACTGTTGCCGAACCTGCTTTTTCTGATCCGTTGTAGTCCTGATCGAGACATAGGGTGATTCCGGAGGTCGCAGATTCGGGTTCGCCCTGATAAGAGCCGATAGCTTTTGTGGTGGAGAAGATTTTTGAACCTTGCCATTTTTCGTCGGTTTTTTCCACATAGGTCATGTCCGACATGTTGATGACAAGCTCAATGTTGCCTTCTGGTATGATCAGCGTGAGCAGTCCGTTGGCGTAGGTGTAATCATAGGTTCTGTCTCCGAAAGTGGCAGTGCCGAATCCGTCGAGTGTGAGGGTCGGATAGGATGATTGTCCAGTGTAGGTGAAGCTTCCGGCTTCGAGTCCTTTGAGGATCATTCGGGGATCTGCACCTTCGCTGTTGATGAATTTTATCTGACGCGCTCCGTCGTAGGATATGTAGGCTTCCGAGGTTTCCGCAACGGAGTTTCCTTTGGTGAATTCGACGTCGACTTTCCTGTGGGATGATCCGTAGGATTCCATAAGATAGAAGATGTCAGATCCGTTTTTTGGAGAGATCTGGAGGATGGATCGTGATCCGAATTCATCGCCGTCGGCAATAGCGAATGTCGACGGGGTAGAGGATGCGAAGTAATGGCGTGTGTTTTCCGGAGTGTCGTTCGGGATGTAGCGGGCGCGCAGGAACAGTATCCCTTCCGGAGTGAACTGCCCTGAGATTCCCCATTTGACATTCAGATATTCCGGGCTGACGTTCTGGTCGTCGAGGTCGGGGATGTTTTCAATCGAGGCGTTTTCTTCGTCATATGTGAAGCAATCGACGAGAGAAATGGGATCTGATTCGTCGGACAGGAATTCAAAGGTGGTGTTTGCCTTTAGTGTGTAGGAGAGTTCTGCGGAAGTTCCGGTGCGATAGTGGGAGCTTCCGGCAGAGATGCGTGCTCCGCTGTATGTTCCGAGCACGGTCATTCCTTCGTAGTCGGTCCGCTCGATTGCCGACATTGTCATTACGGTCGGTTCGAAAGGCATTGAATACATCAGACAGTCGAGGCCGATTCCGAACTGGGCCGTGAAGTTGGCATTGACGAAAGAGACGAATCCGAGCACGTCGAGATAGTTTTTCCCGGAGTAAGCTCCTGTGAGGGAATAGTCGGCGAGGTAGCCTTTCTCAGCGACTGGAATGAAAAACACAGGATCGCCTGCTTTTCCGCCTCTCCATCCGTAGGGTTTTGTCGGATCAATCGGGTTGACGTCGTCGGGTTTGTTGTGGTTGTAGAGCATTCGGAATGATGCGTGCTCATGGTCGATGACTTTGATCTCATAGGGAGTCGCATCCACATGACGGTAGATGAGCTGGCTGAGGCTGCTGATCGGCAGATCGAGTGTGGACCCGTCGGCCATTGTGACGCAGATGTGGGTGTAGCCTGTGAGGGAGTTTCCTTTATAGGAGATCGAGCGTATGTCATCGACGAGAATTGATGAGAATGTGTCGGCGGATGTGTAGGCGTCGATACGGTCGCCTGCGGATGTCGTGACAGCAGCGTTTGCGATGGTTGCCGATGCGGCAAGCATGGCTGTCAGTATGATGTTCTTTTTCATTATGGTCTGATTGGCTTTTTCTAAGAGAGTCGTTCTAAGACTAACGGATGGCGATTTTGAATGATGAGGAGTTGTTGACGGTGATGATGAAAGTGCCGGAGCCCAATTCGGCAACCGGCAGGGAGAGATCGCCTGATGCGGATGTTTCGCGCAGCAACCGTCCCGATGGTTCAAAGATTCGGATCGTGCTGCCTTCCGGAAGCGAGGAGAATCTGATTGCGCCATCGGTAAGGACTGGCGCGGTTGTATCAGAACTGATTTCGGAGATGGCTGCTGTCGTAGAGTGTTCGAAGCCTGCAATGTTTTCTTTTCTTATGACAACGGTTTTGTCGAGATCAGGACTTTGGATTGTCATCTCAAGGTCGTTGAAACGAACGGTCAGATCGTCGTTGAGATCGAATGCAAGGGTCGTGTTGTCGTTGAGGCGGACGGTGACGCTGCGATAGTCTGCAGAAGCCGGCATGGCGGTCAGCAGGGCTGCGAATGCTGTCAGAAGTAGAGGTTTTTTCATTGCTGAATATGGATTGATTGATTGTTCTCTCAGGGCTGCCTTCAGGGTGGTACGGTTGAGGGCATGAGACTACCCTTTGAGCTCGTTGAGTGAAATATTACGAGGCCAAAGTTAAATAAAAAAATGGAATAATGATAGATTTTAAGGTGAAATCATGGCAAAAAGTGCCTTTTTCCCTCTAAGGAGTGTTATTTTGTTATTCTTTGTCGCATAGCTGCTTTAGCTGACGGTTGAATTCGAAGATGTCGGGTGCAGATGGGCACTGTGGTGATTTCTTGGCGGGTTTGCGGGGTTTTCTGAGTTTTTCAGCCACGTTTGCTGCAGAGCCGCAGATTGCGTGGTTGACCAGGCCTGTGGCGAAGAGCGTTTCGACTTCCTGCAGGAGTTCTCCGGCATGAAGACTGACGATTGCGTCAATGAGAAATCCGGCGAAGTCGGCGTCGCAACCGTCGGTCTGCGGCAGCCGGTCCGGTAGGGATCTGAGCAGCCGCCGGAAGATGGCGATTATTGTACGTCGCCGTCGGGGCACTGCTGCTGCGATGCTGACAAGTGCTTTTGCCGCCAGATTGCGCTGGTGTGATAGTCGGCCGCGTTCGTAGAGGAATCTTTCGATCGGTGCCGGATCGGATTTGGCTGCGGCGCAGAGGGCGGAGGTGAGCAGTGGAGCTGAGTCCGCAAGATGGAATTCAAGGAAGCTGTTGCTTTGCCGCATTATTTCGAGGATTGCTTCCGTGGCCTGGGGGCAATCGATCTGCGACAGGATGAGCAGGGCATGGATAAGGGTGGCTTCGTCGGTGTCGTCGAGAACCGACTCTTCGATCTCATTGCGTGTGCGTCCGATTTCGAAGAGTATGATGTCGGCGATGTCGGCGGCGAGTTCCGGCGCATCGACAGAGAGAATCCGTCTGATTGTTCTGTCGGACAGTCCGGTGAAATTTCCTTTGCGCAGCAGGGCGTCGGAGATGAACCGGTTGCGTACATGAAGCCGTCGGGGGTAGGGCGGAGGCGTGTAGGAGTAGGTCTCCGAGGGATAACACCGGTTTTCTTCGGCAGTCGGGTCGGGATGAGTGGCTGCTGTCGGATCGATTGTGTCGAATTGATCGCCCAGATGATGGCGGAGTGTCTTGATTATAGCGTCGTAGTTTTCGGGCGGACGCATGATGAGAGTGTGGCGTTCGTTGATTCCGAATTCATATTCAATAACCGGAATGCTGTCAGAGTCTTCTTCGAGCGCGAATCGGGCGAGCGCGAATCCGGCAGCAGGATTCAGTCCGGCCTCACGTGCGAATTCAATTGATCCGTAGATGAGGTTGTGGATTTCATCGTAGGTCGTTTCGGCTGGGGACGCAAAAGTGTCTGTCGGAGCTAATGATCCGGCGAATTCGTCGGGGGAAACGCTGACACGGCAGACGGCATCGATAACGCCCCGGCAGAGAGGATCGACGGTGAACGAAGCTGTGACGAGATTGCCCCCCGGGCGCTGGCGGGTGACTATGGCCTGTGCGAGGCCGCGTTCCTTCCAGTCGGGATTGATGTAGCACCGGCCGACCGGAAGCGTGCGTGCTTTCTCGCGCATGAATTGTTGGGGCGAGAGTGGCGGCCGGCAGTTTCGCTTTTTTGAAATCTTTTTATTCATCTGACGTTTGGTGGGTTGCCGCGTCGTTGCCTGCGGCAGGGGCGGGTGGAATCGGTTGTGATCCGGCTTTGACGTCGGCTTCTTTTCGTGTGAGAATGTCAAGAAACATCTTGACGCGGGCCAGATATTCCCGCAGTTCGTTGCGGAATCTGTTGGCTAAGACGGGAACCGGAGCGGCGTCGAAGGCTATTGCATGCAGTCCGATACGGTCGGCCAGATAGATGGATCGTTCGTTATGGAATTTCTGAGAGATGATTGTCACGGAGTCAAGGCCATAGACTTTTTTTGCCTTTACGATTGAGTTGAGAGTCCGGGTGCCTTCGTAGTCGGTCAGAATCCTGTCGGCCGGTATGCCGCGCGCTGTGAGCGAGTCGCGGATTGCCTGCGGTTCGTCGGCGCCGTTTTCTTCAGTGGAACGATAGTCGCCGCCGCTGGCAATGATCCAGTCTATTTTGCCTGCGTTGAAGAGTTCGGCGGCAGCATTGATGCGTGAGTCGAAATGGAGGTTTCGCGTCCCGTCGGCTGTGTTCGGCGATGTTGCAAGCAGTAGTCCGACTTTGTTGTGCGGAATGTCGGCTGTCGAAGAAAATGTGCGCCCGTCGGCGTTTGACGCGACAATCCGGTGGATCGCAACAGTAATTGCGATTATTATGGCCGGAGCGGTGCACGCAATGAGCAGGCGTTTTCTTATGGTTGGATTCATATAGGTTTGATCGGAAAAGTGGTGCGTTCGCAACAGGATGCAAAATTACTGAAGAAATTGTTTGTTTCCAAACCGGAAAAAGTGGTGGAATTAGATTATGCGTATGAGGAAAAAGCAGTAAATTTGTGTTGATCTAACAGATAACTCCAGATGAAAACAGAAACTGACCGACTGAGACTCCGCACGTGGCGGTCCGACGATTTGCCACTGTTTGCGGCCATGAACCGCGATCCGCGTGTGATGCGCTATTTCCCGGCCCTGTTAAGCGATTCGGAAAGTGAGGCTTTCTATGGACGAATCATGGATGAATTCGACCGCAACGGGTGGGGACTGTATGCTGTTGAACTGAAGTCGACCGGCGAGTTTATCGGTTATGTGGGACTTCATGAGATCGGTTTCGAGGCCGACTTTGCGCCGGGGGTCGAGATCGGCTGGCGTCTCGCCGCGGGATTTCATAACCGCGGTTATGCGACGGAGGCAGCGAAAGCCGTGTTGAAGCTGGCAAAGGAATCGGGCATAGATCGTCTGTATTCGTTTACGGCCAAGATCAATGCCCCGTCGGAGCGTGTGATGCAGAAGATCGGCATGGCGAAAATAGGAGAGTTTGCCCATCCGAAACTGCCGGCGGATTCTCCGTTGTCGATCCACGTCCTTTACCGGATTGATTTGCAGTAACGAAAAAAATGGCTGTCGGAATGGCCTGGCAGCTGTTTCGCACAGCTTCCGTGAAGGCCGTTCCGACAGGAAACAGATGTGTGTTGATATGGTATTGTCCAATACGATAATGATGTATTGAACTTCAAAGAGCCGTGGTCAATAGTTTTCGGCACGCACTTCAAAGTAGCTTTGTGCGTGGAAACATACGGGGCATACTTCGGGCGCTTCAGTGCCGATGCAGATATGTCCGCAGTTGCGGCATTCCCAGACCGTCACGCCGCTCTTGCGGAACACCTCGTGGGCTTCGACATTGCGGAGCAGTCTGCGGTAGCGCTCCTCATGGGTCTTTTCGATCGCCGCCACTCCTCGGAACTGACTGGCCAGATCATGGAATCCCTCCTCGTCGGCCTCACGTGCGAAGCGGTCGTACATGTCGGTCCACTCATAGTTTTCGCCTTCGGCGGCATGGAGAAGATTGACGGCCGTGTCGCTGCTTACTCCGCCGAGCGCTTTGCACCATAGCTCGGCATGCTCCTTCTCGTTGGCGGCCGTGTGGTCGAAGATGGCTGCGATCTGTTCGAAACCGTTCTTGCGGGCCACGGAAGCGAAGTAGGTGTACTTGTTGCGCGCCATGCTCTCGCCGGCAAAGGCTTCCTGAAGGTTCTTTTCCGTCTTTGTGCCCGAATAGATGTTGGTCGGTTGGTCAGCGACATTGTCGGTGATCGTGACTTTTTCAAAATCGGAAGCCGGATGCTTGCAGACCGGACAGATGTAATCGTCAGGCAGCTCGTCGCCGACATATTCAAATCCGCATACTTTGCAGCGCCAGACAGTGTGGCCGGCGGCAGCGGCGGCTGATGGCTGTGGCTTCGGTTTGATGTGCTGCTGATAGTAACTGTAGGTGACCGATGGCACCGGGCTGAGAACTTCCATCTCTGTTACCTCACCGATAAACATCATGTGGGTGCCGAGATCGATTGTCTGACCCACCTTCATGCTGATGAACGCATTGGTCCCGTCGGTCACGGCTAAAGTTCCGTTGGTAACACGGCGGCTGCCCGCGAAATCCTTGAATTTGTCAACCTCGCGGCCCGATTTGAACCCGAAACGCTCGAACAGGCTGAAAACGGCTTTTTCGCTGATGATCGAAACCGTCAGCACTCCCGATTTCCGGGCCATTTCGCAGGTCAGTGTGCTTTTGTTAAGGCAGATAGACGCTTGGTTGGGAGTGTCGGTGACCTGCTGGAACGTGTTTGACACGCAGCCATTGTCACGGCCATCGTAATTGACCGTCACGATATATAATCCGTAAGGGATCTTGAACATTGGATTCTCCATAATGAAACAGGGATTAAAATAATAATTATGAACGCTTGCGACAGCTCTTCGGATAGGTCCGGACGCATAGACGCACCCCGATCCTCCGAGGACTATAGCTTCACGTATCTAATAAACACTTATACGCGCCATAACGTTCGCTCATTTCGCCCCTTTCCGATCAATGACAAATAGATATTTTTTTTCGATCGACTGATAGAAAACGCTGCCGACGACACTCTATTAAATATTCCACTCTTGGAGTTTTAGCTTGTGGAGCATTTTTTGTTTTCATGAGCATGGATTTACGCTATCGAACTAAATGATAATACCAAAATAATATCACATTCAAAATGAACAAATTCAGAGTAATCGGAGCAGGATCAGCATTCCTTATCCTTGCAGGAATCAGTTGTTGGGCGACAGAAAAATCGTTACACATGCTTTTGCCTCCAGGATGGCCTGAAATTCTGGTCTGGGGTATCACAATCGCTTTCTTCGCTGTAGCATCAATCGGTACAAAATTAATTGCCGACTCCCTGATGTCGCAAGGCTTTGTAGAAAACCGAAAAGGGAAATTATGGGGAGGAATTTTACTGGTCGTATTCTTTTGGCTGATAATGAGTATGCCGACCAATACTCATACGTTCTTCTACAATGATAAGATTGGGTCTGTAATTTCCGAAGATATTGAAACCACTAATAAGTATTTGCAGCAGGTCGTCGAATTAGGAACCTCCTCGTCAAAAGTGCTTGATGAAGAGGGTAAAAGACTGAAAAATATTGTTGAAGAGCAGAGAACACATATAGTTAAGCAGTTTAATGGTGATGAGCCTCCTTATCGGAGAGGAAACGGACAGAAAATCGCGGATCACCTGAAAGTTATTAATGACGCTCTTAACTCTTCAATTAAGCAGCATCCTGATTACAATAGTACCAATCCTGCCATTCTTAACGGATATCAGGCGGAAATAGATCGGGCATTGGAGCACGCACTGAGAACACACACAATTTCTGATCAATCCATACAAGCTGCGAGACGTCAGAAAAATCGTCTGACTGCGCTTAATGATTCAATTAAAGACCACATCGCATCCACCAGTTTGACTGAAGAGGAGATCCGCCAGTGTGAAAAAGAATTGAAAGATGGATATAACATTATCGCTACAAACAAAACCTTCATTCAGTTTGATAAAGACTCGGATGATGAAGAGGTCTACACAAATGAAAATGCAACGACCAGAACCAAAAGAATGTCTTCGGTAATCGATGTGTTTTTTGTGGATTTTCTGGGTGGGAAGTTCCCCGGGGCATTCTGGTACTATGTCATACTATCGATTCTGGTTGACATAGCGGCCTTTATATTTTTTGACATCGCATTTATGAAGAAAAACAATAACTGAAAGTAATATGGCAGATAATCTTGACCTTAAGCTGGGTGACATAACAGTAGATGATGAAACCCAAATAAATAGTGGGATTCAGAATGATGATATGACTTCCGAACCAGAGAATACTAATACCGTTATTGATGAAGACGATATCAAGATCGGTGATAAGAGAGCTCCTATCGTAATGCTGTTCGGTCCTCCGACGAGTGGAAAATCAATGACTCTCGTTCGTCTTGCCCGTTATCTTAGAAAGCAAGGCTACACGGTAAAAGCTGATCCGACTTTTAAATCAGATAACAGATATAAGGAGCGTTGTGAACAGTTCCACCGGAATCTCAATACGACTGAAGCTCTTAAAGGTAATGGCCTGAATGAGTTCCTGATGTTGAAGGTTATCAATCACGGTGCTACAGTCTGTCAGATTCTGGAGGCCCCCGGCGAGCATTATTTCAATCCTCAGAAACCGGAAGAGGTCAGCGCGCGCAATTTCCGTCCGTATCTGACAGAGATTATCCGCAAGCTATCTAATCGTAAAATTTGGGTTTTTATTACAGAAGCCGAATGGGATGTGCATGCATCCGTAAAAGATTCATATGTCTCTCGAATCAGAGGTTGCAAACACCAACTGATGAGACCTACAGACAGGGTTGTAATCCTATACAATAAAGTAGATCAAAAGGAAGAGTTGTTCGAAAACGGGGAACTCCACTTTTCATCTGCCGAAAGGGCAATGAAAGATGAATATGATGGTCTGTCAGGTGTGTTCAGGAACAGTAACCCTATTACCAGTTTATGGAGACCTTACAACTATAAATTCGTTCCTTTCTGCACAGGATATTATACTACTCAGCTTGGTCGCGAATACATGAAGTATAATGAGAGTGAGGAACACTATCCTCGCCTTTTATGGACAGTGCTTATGAAATGTATAAAAGGATAATGGCATGAGTACGGTTGATATATATATTCACGGAACCCCGAGAGGTCATCAGATCTGGGGTAGTGGGAGCAATCATGATTATATAAGCATTTTTTACAATCATGATTCAGAGGCAAAGGAGCCGGCTGTGCTTCAGGCGGATATTTGCGGTGGAGATTCGTTCTACACTTATATCCGCAGCAAGAAGGTCTTTGATGCCGGTGGGCGTCCCGGAGCATTTTTCGCGCTTACAGTAAGTTTTAAGAAGGCTTATTGCACTAATGTTTATATGTTATATCAGCTATTTGAGGCTGTCTATAATCAGTTATGTGTAGGATCTATAATAGCGAAGGATGGAACGACAGAGAAATTTTTGGTAGATGATTTCACGAATGCGCGTTCCGGCACATCGGCGACTGTTGATAAGATTCAGGCAGCTTTCAGTCAGAAGATTGAAGAGCTGATTGCTCCAAGCCTTATGGAATTGACCTCGGGCGATACAATCAACAGACCCCAAAAAACTGTCAGCCTTTTGGAAGTTGACAGTCCATTGTTTTTTGACTGGTTCAAAAAGCATTCTCTCATTGTTTCTCCGAATACGCAACCATTGGCTTTATCCTATGAAGGGGTGGTCAGGGAGTTGAAAGAGGCTAATGCCAGTAAAAAGGTTCTTACTGAAGACAATGCTAAATTGCAGTCTGATTTGGACACTATTACTCGGAAAAACGATGAACTGTCTCAAGAGCTCCAATTGTTGTCTTCTTCTATCGGAAAGAAAAATAGTGGCAAAGTCGATCAATTGCAACAGGAACTGGATAAAGTCACAGAAGAACGCGATTCTCTTAAAACAAGAATTGCGGAAGCTGCGAATTCGATTGACATGATTGACAAGCCAATAAAAACTCTTGCCCGCCTTCTGGCGGGTCGATTTCCTAAGGATGATTGTTCGGAAGCTAAGGAAAATAATGAAAATACACCGAAAGTTCTTAAGACTTCTTTACGTACAATATGGCGTGACAGGCTTAATAGTATACTTCTCGGTGCTATTTTTATTCTTTCTGTTGTTATACTATATTTTGTTTTAGATAATCGCCATTCAGATGTTGTGGTAAAAGAAACACCGAAGAAAATTGCTGAAATCGAATTAGAAACAGACACAGCCAATTATGCCGATCGTGATATCTGTAGGATAGATATTGAGGACGGTGGCGATATAGTTGAAAAAGGTAAAGAATATAGTTTGCGGGTCTGTCCGAAAGAAACATTTCCGTCCGGAGTAAAGATTCCTGCGGGAGTGTGGAAAGTTGAGGTGGAAACCGATCACCCGTTTAATAATGGCGACCGGTTTACTGTTCCGTCTGAACTTAATTCAGGGACAAATATACAGATTATGTATCAAGTTGCAGATTCGGTCTATCTGAGTCGAGTGATAACTATAGAATAAATTTAGTGTATGATAAAAAGAGTCTTGTTATTATTTTTTTCCTCTCTGCTGATTTGTTTTACTTCATGTGAGAAAAAAGCATCAAAGCCGCCATATAATCTTGATCAGAACTTGAAGAATGGAATCAAAATTTCATATGAAGATTTAGGTGGGGTTAAGGTCATACCTGTGAAACTTAATGGTGTTACTATGAGTATGATATATGACACTGGCTGCTCTGGTGTGCACATATCATTGAACGAACTTCAGACATTAGTGAAGAACGGGAAAATAGGTGCAGAGGATGTGATCGGAGTTGCCTATTCGACAATTGCTGACGGTTCGATTGTCCAGAATGGGTTGATAAATATCAAACAGATTGAGATCGGAGGTAAAGACGAGTCGATAGTTCTCAATAATGTGGAAGCCAGTGTTGCCTTGAATCAGGATGCTCCGATACTACTGGGTAATGCCGTTCTTGATGAACTGGCTTCTGTGGAAGTTGACAATGTGGAAAAGACGATTAACTTTTACAAGAAATAAACTGTGAATTGCTCAACGTATGTATTTGGAGAATTGTCTCGTGGTTATACTCAATATCCAGAAGACAGTTCTTCAAATATTTTTAAAGAGATCGAGTCTGATTGTCTTGCGCCGACACAGTTGATTGTGCATCGGGATGAAAACCTGATGTACTATATCTATGTGCGGAAATTAGACAAGAAAAAATTTATCGGGTTATCCGTTGTTATTAATGGCTATTATCTGACGCGCATCCAATCTCTTTTTTCATTATTTGAAAAAGAAATTGAAAAATTGACTGAAAAAGGGGTTATAATTCATCTCACTGAAGAGGGTGACATTTCGTCAAAGTTGGCTTCTTTGTCTGATGAAGAGGAGGAAGTTATATCTGTCGTAAATACTCTGCAAGTAAAAATTAATTCGATGGCGAGAATCAAGCGACTTCCTCCCGCTGATTTCTCGGTTTCAGTATCCTCCAGAAAGATATTTAAGGAGACTGATCCAATGACTGAAATAGCAGAAGCCTCATGTCGTTTCGGGTTTACAGTTGTTTTGAAAGAAAAAGACTATGATACGATAAGGCTGACAAGTTTCAAAAACATTCTGAAGAATCTCAATGCAGAGAAATTCGCTTTAATTAAAGAGAATGAAAGCTTGCGGGAAGTTAATAGGACAATCCAGCGACAGAAAAATAATTTCAAAAAAGTTGTATTCCTGTCACTTGTCTTGGTTGTTTGTGGAGTTGGGGCAATCTTTCTTTATTTCAGCCTGAATGACGCTAATGTGCAACTTGATGTAGCGCGTCGGACAATCAACGAAAAAGATGTCAAAATAGAAAATCGGGATCACAGGATTTCGACTCTCCGAGACTCTGTGAAGTCGCTTAAAGAAGATGTAGAGAGGGCGAAAACATCAAATGAAAAGCTGGAGTCAAAGCTGCAGACGGTAATGAGCTATTATCCTTTTGCGGTTACCAAGTGTGAGGTGAACAACAGCAGATTTAAGTTTGATTATTATTGCACTCAAGAGAAGGAGGTGACAGTTACTCTCAAAGCAATCAATGAAACCAGTGGTGAAGAAGTGATAACGGGGACTTATACACTGAAATTTAATGAGGGTACGGGGTCAAAAGAACTGATTTATAACAATCCGCTTAATGGATGGTGTGATTACTATGTTGTTCTGATTTATAACGGCAATGTAATCGCCGGCAAAGACTGGTAGAATTCAAACGACGATTGTCATGAAATTCATAACTTTTCTCATCTTATTTTTTCAACTATCATTTGCGCTTTGTCTATGTTCCTGCGGAAATGAAAAGTCGGCAACGGCCTATCGGCTCTCCGCATTGCCGGTCGAGGATAATGAACGCGATAGTTATGGCTTGCTTGGGGCAGACGGCAAGATTCTGTCGGCTGATTTTGAGTATGCTCCAGGTCCGGTGGTCAATGGTTATTTTTCTGTGCACGACAGTTCCGCTACGGTTGCTCTCTGTCGAGTGGATGAGTCGGGTTATCATGTTGTTTCCAGTGCATCGGGCTACTCGGAATTCGGCATAATGAATGACGATCGCATTCCCGCTTGTCGTGGAGAGGAGCGTATTGCCATTCTTGATGGTGAGGGCAACTGTCTGTTTTCTCTTACAGAATTCGATGGTCGCGAAGTCAGGAGTTGCGCGAGCTACAGCTGCGGTAAGCTGAAAGTCGTTTTGCAGGATGGCGCGGTGGGCTATGTGGATAAAGCGGGCAACAAGCTCTTCGAACAGACCTTTTTGTGGGGAACGGATTTCGTGAATGACAAGGCTCTGGTCGAATATTCCGAAAATGAATATGCTCTTATTGATGGAAATGGCAAGAAACTGTTCTCCTTTTTCGGTGTCGATGAGGAATATGTGAAAATTTCCCATGAATATTCGTATATCTGTTCGAAAAACGATGAAGATCGGGTGACAGTCTACGATTTTTCAGGACAGAAAGTGTGTGAATGTCCTGAGAAGGTTGAGGAAATCCATAGTTTCGGAAAAGACGGCTTCATTTTCAAGAAAGATTATGAATATGGTCTGATGGACTATACGGGATCGGAACTGATCAGAGCCAGATATGAGCAGCTCGTGTTTAACGGAAACACTCTGTTGGCAATCGATGAAGACAGGGATGACGAAATCCTCCTGCTGGATTTTACGGGAAAAACCATAGGCACACTCGACGGAGAGGAAATCTACTCACCTCAGGAATACGGATTCGAATTCTTTAATCTGATCAAACGTGAAGATGACGAAATCTATCTCATTGATCATGACGGTAGGAGAGTTGGCGAACCCATGAACGTCTCTGTTGACCTTGATGATCTGTTCTCGGCCGGGATTGTTAACAGTCTCTATTTCCCAAAAGAAGAAGTGTTGAGGGAGGTGATGGGATTATGTGGAAACGGAGCCGGGTTAGATCGTAGTCTTGGTGTCTTTTATTTTGATGACGGCCGCTTTTGCAAACCTTCAGATATCAGGCTGATAAAGGACTCTCCGATAGATGCGCTCGAGGGTAAAACGAAATTTTCGCAGACTATATCGTCAGGTATGAATTATTCACTTGACATTGAGTTCCTTTTCAGTGAGCCTATCGTCAACCGTGGTTCCGGAGTGCTGAATTCTTTGGCTACGTTTTCAGGAATGAAAATAACGGTTTCCACGTCGGATATATTTACGAGTGCCGCCTTCTTTAATTTGTGCCGGCGAACTCTTGTAGAAGAATATGGCTGTGGGATAATCTCTCAGAACAGGAACGATTATCTCTTGGCAGGCAAAGATGAGGATGATGAGAATTTAATAATACTCATTCATTATGATCCGCAGAGTCATTTTATCTGGACGGGTTCAGGGGGGCGTTTTTATATCTTCCTGAGGCCGCGAAACACTGTTGCTTCTTGGACCGAAATAATTCAGAAAGGTTCTTAGAAAGAGCGTCTGCTGAGGTAGCCTTCCTGCAGTTGGTTGAAAAATCACAGGCGTCAGGCAGTCTGATTCTGCTGCTTTTTATGACTGGGGATGCTGACTCTGAAGATATTTTTCTATTTCGCTTTTGGCCTGGGCAATGTCGGGATTGGAGAGCATCGGTATCAGCAGATCAATCTCCTCAATCGGGCGGTTCCACCATTGGAGGCGCTCCAGAAGATGTATCATCTCATCATCGAATCTGCGGCGTAGGACTCTTGCCGGATTGCCTACAGCAACAGAAAATGGCGGAATGTCTGAAGCTACTGTGGCGTTAGTTCCGATTATGGCACCGTCGCCGATATGTACGCCGGGCATGACTGTCACGTTCTGTCCGATCCAGACGTCGTTGCCGATGACCGTGTCTCCTTTTAGCGGCAGCTCATCCATAACGGGGGCGATCGCGCCGCCCCAGTCTCCTCCCATGATATAGAATGGATAGGTTGTGGCGCAGTCCATCCGGTGGTTGGCGCCGTTCATGATGAAGGTAACCCCCCTGGCAATGGCGCAGAAGTTTCCGATTATCAGTCTGTCGCCGATGAAATCATAGAAGTGTGTGACATGCTCCTCGAATTTGTCGGCACCGTCAATGTCGTCGTAATATGTATAGTCTCCGATGATAATTCTCGGATTCTTCACCACATTCTTTATGTAGCAAAGGCTCGGGATTGCTGGATTGGGGAAAGCCTTGTCTTTGTCTGGGAATACTTTCATATTGGGGATTGGCTGTAGTCGACACTTTTCGGTTACTTCGGTTTCGCCAAAACTCAAAAAAAACAACCGATGCGCAAAAATAGTCATTTTCGCGGACAACGGCTCTATGGCCAGGGAATAAAAATGCTTGACAAGTCAAAATCCAAACTATGACAGATCAACTTTTTAATCCTTCGTCATCGTAGTCATTAAGTGTATATTGAATATAGCATCCAATACCATTTCTCAAGGATAGAAAAGACCATTTTGATGTCGCATTGTTTGGCGACACCAAAATGTTCAATTATTGCTGACTTCTGCGAATATCGTTCAGTAACAGTTAATCACTGTTAGTATAATGTATTGATGCTTAGGTAGCTATTTGCCGATGCAGAAGCGGTTAATTTATTGATATAAAGATGGGTATAATTCTAATCCGTACAAGTGACGTGCATTTTCTACGTTTGTAAGTGATTAACCGTATGCTACTTAAATCGTTACAAGCCGCATTTGCCTCACCTTGTGCTGATTTCATAGGTGTTCGGCGATTTTCAATTGCCAAACCGACAACAGTGACTCAATACAAAGTTAGCTATAATAATCCGATTATCAAAGGAATATGGCAACTTTAACTTTTGGCGACATACAGATGCGCGTACAAAACGGGACTATTCGGGTTTCGTTATGAATTTTTTGAGACTGTCATACTGTTCATATATGTCAGGAACCTGATATTTTTCATTGCGTATTGCTCCGCGACCGAGTTCGATGTCTTTGATGACTTTTTTGCAGTCTCCGGCTATGGTCTTATTCACACAATCTGTTGCGAATGTATCTTTGATCTCCGGTATAAGTTCACTCGCGTCTATGTCCATCAGATTGCTCATCACGAAACCGGCGAATGTTCCGTCACACGCTTTCTGAACGGGAAGGTTGGAGGTCATGTTGTTTAGAAGCCGTCGGAACGCATCGATAATTTCGCCACGTCTTTCCGGCTGATTGAAGATTATCATTGCTAAAGCATCGGGTGCCTGTGAGCGGAGATAAGAGTCCAGTCCGGGTTGATTCAGATACGCTTCTATTGCGGTGATATTATCCTTGCCACACGCATAAAGAGCAGGGTGTAGTAGTTCCGGAGTCAGGTCGCCAAGATGATAGTCGGCAAACTCATCGGTCTGTCGCATAATCTCAAGAACTGCATCAAGACC
>JAIDJZ010000395.1 GCA_029051965.1 Paramuribaculum sp.
ACGCTCCTTCATCACAAGACAAAAATCACTCAGAGATATGCGACCCCAGCGTTAACAAATATTGGGGAACCGGCTCTTACGATCAGTTTGCGGTCCGGAGATAGGTGAATTGTCGGATAGATTGATTATCTTTGTGGGGAAGAATGACTGCCGCCCGTAGCGGCTGTCGAATCCTATGAAGAGTATGAAGACAATTGTGACATGCCGATATTGTGGTCTGGAGGTGGCTGCTGACAGCCGCTTTCCGGCTGAGTGTCCCCGTTGCGGGCGGATGGTCTCCGCCGATGGGGCGACGCCGGTTCATGAGGCTTCTGTCAGTCTCTGTCCGGTTGGAGCAGCAGGTCCGGGTCATGTGGATGTCGTGAATCTTCCGGCGGGAGTGCATACGATAGGCCGCCGCTCGGATAAGAGTGACGCTACGGTGCAGCTCGATGTTCATGATTTCTTCATGAGCAAACGACATGCGATGATTGCCGTCGGGCGCGAGCCGGCAGGCGGTGTGACAGTCACGGTTGGCGATGCCGGCAGTTCGAACGGCACATTTGTCAATGACCGGCGTCTCGGTCCCGGCGAACAGATGCGGGTTGCCGACGGCGACGTGCTGCGACTCGGCAACACGATGTTTCGTCTCTCGATAAACAGTTTCTAAGCGATGGACAGAGAGGTTTTTTTCAGCCGTTACAGATTTGATCCGGTGAGTGACCGGTTGGGAGCCGGAAGCTTCGGCACGGTCGTGAAGGCTTACGACACATTGCTCGACCGCTGGGTGGCGCTTAAGATTTCGCCTGTCACATCGGATTCGATCAGATTGCGACGTGAAGTGGAGCTTGTCTCGGCTCTCCCTCCGCATCAGAATGTGGCAGTCTATGAAGAGTGTGTGACCGTTGCGGAGGCTGCCGGCGAGACCGATATCGCGGTGCTTCGCTACTATCCGGAAGGTTCTTTTGCCGATCTGCTTGAGCGCGGTTCGCTTGCTCCGGAAGATGTGGCCGACATACTGCGCCAGATTCTCGACGGATTGGGTTTTCTTCATGCCAACGGCGTTGTCCATCGCGATCTGAAGCCTTCAAATATTCTCATGGCACGGCGTCCCGACGGCCGCTATGTGCCAAAGATCGCCGATTTCGGGATCAGCAAGCCGTGTGGCGGGGCTGATGACACAGCCATAGCCGCCGTCAGCATCAGTTATGCTTCGCCGGAGCAGCTGTGCGGTCAGCCGCAGGGCTATAACTCCGACCTGTGGAGCTATGGAGTGATTGTCTACCGGGCTGTGACCGGAGAGATGCCGTTCACGGCGGGATCGCTCGATCCGAATTCGATGATGGGGCGTGTCGAGATCATGAACAAGATAACATCGGGGCAGCTGCCTGAGGGCCTTGAGGCGATGCCGCAGCCGTGGCAGTCGGTGGTCAGGAGCTGTCTTGTTGTCGATCCGCATTCGAGGGCCGACGAGAAGGCTCTTTCGATTCTTCTCGGAGCTCCGGCAGAACGCGAATGGAAGCCGAAGCCGCGCGGACCTGTAGCGCCACCTCCAGTAAGCGAACCGGCTTCGGTTCAGCAGCCGTCGCCGAAGGAAAGACCGGTCTCAAATGGCAGACCGTGGGTGATTGTGGCTCTGTTGGTAGCTCTGTTGCTTGGCCTCGTTGTTCTGCTGATGGTTCAGCGTGGACGCCGGCCGGTCGCAACGACAGTGCCGCCTACGGTAACTAATTCCGCACCGGAACAGCAGTCGCTTTCGCCGACGCCGGGACATGAAGATACAGCATGTGTTGTGGCGGTCGACGATGAAGATTATGCTTATATAATCGACGATACGGCTGCGGTAGAGGTTGTTGCGGTCGATACGGCAGCGGTGGACACGACGGCCTGTTATGACAATTCATTTTTTGACTGACAAGAAACGAAGATTATTAAATGACATATCAAGAATTCCTATCAAAATATTCCTACGACAGAAAAACCGACAAAGTTTACTCCGGACGTTTCGGGGCTATCTATAAGGCCAAAGAGGGGAAACGCGGCAAGGAGGTGTTTGTCCGTCTGATGCGCGTCGATGACGAGTCGGCTGCGGCAACTCTTGCGTCGGAGGTCGATTTCGTCAATTCGCTTCCGGCAAATCCGTCGGTGGTGCGCTATAGCCGCAGCTATCGCTTTGAGGAGGCGACGGGCGAAGTGGATTGCGCGATAATGGATTTTTATCCTCTTGGCAATCTGCCACGGCTGCTCGAAGACTGGAAGCTCGACAACGAAGAGCGGAAGGGGCTGCGCGACCGGATCGTGGCGGCGGTCGGCTTTCTGAGGGAAAACGGAGTGAAGATGGGGGCTTTCGATCCTTCGGCGATTTTTGTCAGTGAGGAGAATGGCGCGCTGATTCCCCATCTTGTTGATCTCAGCGGGACGGATGCGGACAATCCCGCATATCTCGATGATCTCGCGTTGTATCTTCCTGTCGAGGAACCGGCAGAGGAAGCTGTGGAGGAATCCGTGGCGGAAACTGTGGCGGACCCGGCGGAAACAAGTGGTGAAGAGCCGCTTGCAGAGCCGTCTGAAGAGCCAGCGCCGGCAGCAGTAGAGGAGGAATCACCGGAAGAATTACTGGAAGAATCACCGGAAGAGGCTGATGAGGCAGTAGTGCCGGATGCAGTACCGGAGCCGGAGGGTCGGACTCACAAGGGTCTGCTGCTCGGGGGAGTTGCGCTGACATGGGTGGCTATTTCCGCACTGATCTGGTTTGTCCATGTCAATCGTAATCCGAAAGGGGTTGAGGCTGAGGCAGCCGCCGACACGACCGTGATCGCGCCTGTCTATCCGGCCGATGAGTTCGCGCGTCAGGAGGCTGCGCGCCTCGACAGTATTGAAAAGGCCCGACAGGACAGCGTTGCCGCATTCAAGGCCGACAGCATTGCCTATATGAAACGGATTGAAGCCGAGCGCGCCCGCAAGGCGAAGGAGGCGGAACGCCGCAAGGCGGAGGCCGCTGCTGCGGAGGAAGCTCCGAAGCCTAAAGCCGATGAAGAGCCGGTCAATACGCATGAGCATGTCGCGCCTCAGCCGCAACCACAGCCGCACACTGAACCGGCGTCTGCGGAGTGATATCAGCGCGACGCCGGCGATGAAAATTGTCGGGAATCATTATTCTTCCGGACGGAGGAAGATCGAGAAGTTGACGCTTCCGTAGGCCACATGGCGATGAAACCAGGGGAGGCCGGAGAAGTCATTCCGTTTCGAATGCTCAAGGAT
The DNA here is from genome assembly GCA_029051965.1 of Paramuribaculum sp. Lineage (GTDB taxonomy): Bacteria > Bacteroidota > Bacteroidia > Bacteroidales > Muribaculaceae > Paramuribaculum. The sequence goes on from JAIDJZ010000395.1 coordinate 3,241, forward strand.
GAAAATGCCTCCCGGGCGTATGATGCCTGAGTCGAGCACGAGACGCGGGACATCTTCGAATCGCGGCAGGTCGTAGGGGGGATCAGCGAAAACGAAATCGTAGGTGTCGGCCGGCGACGAGGTGAGGTAGCGGAACACATCGCCCCGGATCAGCCGCAGGTTTTTCTCGCCGAGGGTTTCGGCGGTGCGGCTTATGAACCGGTGCTGGGTCGAGGCTTTTTCTATGGAAGTGACTCTTCCCGCTCCGCGCGAGAGCAATTCGAAGGTTATGGCTCCTGTTCCGGCAAACAGGTCAAGCGCCTCGATCCCTTCGAGATCGGTCATGTTCTCGATGATGTTGAATATGTTCTCGCGCGCGAAATCGGTTGTGGGCCGCGCGGTTATGTTTGTCGGGACGTCGAAGCGCCGACGTCCGTATTTGCCTCGGATTATTCGCATATCGGAAGAATTATAAGTGGGAAGGGCGCCTGAAGAGTTGTTTTAGTGGCGCGGAATCTCAATGCCGGGAACGGTACAGGACGGATCTCGGTCAGATAGTTACGGAGAACTGAAGCCAGCGAATCGGATGCCGTCAGAGACTGTCCGTGGAGAGCCAGATCGAAATCGGCGTCTTCGGGCCTGAATCCGATGTTGCTGAACGATGCCATGACGTAGTAGGCGGCGTCGGCAATTTCGTTGAAGCGAAAGTCGTTGGCGGCGAGAATCCGGTCATTGTTGATGGCGATAAGTGTCAGTCTGTTGTCGCGGACGAGCACTATGGCGCGTTTGCTCCTGAGTCCGTCGGTGCGGCTGAGGAAATAGGTGGCGAGCAGAGGAATCCGTCCGTGGAGTCTGACATTGAAGAAGGTCCGTCGGATGAAAGCCGTGACTTCCGGTTCGAGCCCTTCGAGCATAATGGTCTCTGCATTGATCGGGTAGGAGGTCAGCTCCATAGAGTCGGCCGACGGGCAAGCGGCTGCAAACAGCATTTCGTATTGCTCGGTCGTCGCACAGGCTGGCACAATCAGTCTCGATCGGGAATCGATCACGCAGTCGATCTTTCTGAAGTCGCTGAGAAGAAGAGGGTTGTCGTAGATTATGTCCTCGATGGCCTTAAGTCGCGACGGGGCGTTCGGATCGAATGGAAACGAACGCCAGACGATCTCCTCCCGTGCGACCGGAGGATAGAGCGCCACGTCGAGCGAATCCTGCCCGATCATCAGCGCGAGACGCCACAGTTCGGGCTGGGCGATAAGATCTTTTTCAAGTTTTGCCTGTAACATGATTGCAAATTTACAGAAAATCTTGCGGATTACTGATCGGAACCGAAAAAAAGTCGACTGATTGTCATGAGTGGTGGTGTGATTGTCTGGGAAAAGTCATCGGTATGTTTCGATATTCGGCTTTTTTTATTAAATTTGCGGACAAATAAAGAGCCCCGGTAGTTCAACGGATAGAATAGAAGTTTCCTAAACTTTTGATAGCAGTTCGATTCTGCTCCGGGGTACAAGAATCACCCTCGTGGCTCAGGTAGAAAACAAATTTGTCGGAGGGGATCCGCCTAATCTGTTCAATACCTTAATAAAAACAAATGACGCAGTCTATCAAATCAGCGCCTCAAGCCGGGAAACGTTCGCCACTGGCGTGGGTTCCGTCGGTCTATTTCGCAATGGGTCTTCCTTTTGTTGCGCTCAACCTCGTTTCGGTGATCATGTTCAACAATCTGGGTGTGGACATGGAGGACATCGCCTTCTGGACGTCGTTGCTGACACTTCCCTACACCCTTAAGTTTCTCTGGAGTCCGCTTCTTGAAATCTACTGGACGAAGAAGAATTTCGTTGTTGCGACGCAGGCTATCTCCGGTTTCTGTTTCGCACTGATCGCGTTTCTGCTGCCATTGCCCGACTTTTTCACATGGGTCATCGCCGTCATGGGCGTCATCGCTCTTTCGGGCGCGACCCACGACATAGCTGCCGACGGAGTCTATCTGACCGCCCTCGACAAGAAGACGCAATCGACCTATATCGGCTGGCAGGGTGCATTCTATAATCTTGCCAAGGTGTTGGCCAACGGTCTGCTGGTCGGGCTTGCGGGTGTGTTGATGACCCATTTCAATGAGTCCGATCCCGAACGTGCGCCGTTCTATGCGTGGATGATCATCATGGGGCTGATCGGGGCGATTCTGATCGGTGTCTCGATCTATCACTTTTTCATGGTGCCGGGCCAGACTGTGGTGAAGAGCGATGCGGCGCCGAAGTCGTTTTCGGAATCTATGAGCGAGATGGCCCGCGTGCTGCTCGATTTCTTTAAGAAAAAATATATATGGCTCTATATCCTCTTCATTGTCTGCTATCGTCTGACCGAGGGCTTTGCGATGAAGATGGTGCCAATCTTCCTTCAGGCTCCTCTTTCCGAGGGAGGTATCGCGCTGAGCAATGAGGTGATGGGTTCGCTCTACGGCGTTTTCGGAACGGTCGCTTTCATCGTGGGTTCGATTCTCGGAGGCTACTATATCGCCCATTTCGGACTGAAGAAGGTGTTGTTCTCGCTTGTGTGCATTTTCAACATTCCGTTTGTCATCTATTTCCTCTTCTCTGTTTTCCAGCCGCAGAATCTGTGGGTTGTCGGATCGGGTCTTGTCGCGGAATATTTCTGCTATGGATTCGGATTCGTCGGTCTGACGATGTTCATGATGCAGCAGGTTGCTCCCGGAAAGCATTCAATGGCCCACTATGCCTTCGCTTCCGCTATCATGAACTTCGGCGTCATGCTCCCTGGCATGATCTCGGGATGGATCTGCAAGCAGACGGGCTATGAGATGTTCTTTATTATCGCGCTCGTTGTCTCGATTCCGGCGTTCATTCTGGCCTGGATCGTTCCGTTTACCCATTCCGAAAGCGACACCACCGCTGAGGAGGCAATCGACTCAGCCATCGAAGGTGAGGAAAACTCCCAGTTCTGATCGGGGAGCGACAGAAAATAAGAAACAACTTATCGACTACAATTATTACCAAATTCTTAAGTAAATGAAAGATCTGAAAATTATAGGCCAGCCACTGCCCGGAATGCCTTGGGAAGACCGTCCGGAAGGTTGCAAGGATGTGATGTGGCGTTATTCCGCCAATCCCGTGATTCCGCGCGACGCTCTGTCGACCTCTAACTCAATCTTCAATTCGGCAGTCGTACCCTTCAAGAAGGGCGACTATAACTATGCCGGCGTTTTCCGTTGCGATGACACAAACCGCCGCATGAGAATCCATGTCGGATTCTCGGTCGACGGTATCAAATGGGATATAAATGAAGAGGACATGCGCCTTGAAGGCGGTGACGGCGAAATCGCGGAATGGGTCTACGGTTACGATCCCCGCGTTGCCAAGATCGGTGACAAGTGGTATGTTACCTGGTGTAACGGCTATCACGGTCCGACTATCGGCGCAGCCTGGACAGACGATTTCGAAACATTCCATCAGCTCGAAAACGCATTCCTTCCGTATAACCGCAACGGTGTCATGTTCCCCCGCAAGATCAACGGCAACTTCGCTATGCTCTCGCGTCCGAGCGACACCGGCCACACTCCCTTCGGCGACATCTTCTACAGCGAGTCGCCCGATATGGAATTCTGGGGACGCCACCGTCATGTGATGTCGCCCGCCGCTTTCGAGGATAGCGCATGGCAGTGCATGAAGATCGGTGCCGGTCCGATTCCTATCGAGACATCCGAGGGATGGCTGCTTATCTACCACGGCGTTCTCCGTTCGTGCAACGGCTATGTCTATTCTTTCGGCTCGGCTCTGCTCGATCTTGAAAAGCCCTGGAAGGTTCTTGCCCGTTCGGGTCCCTATCTGATCGCTCCGCGCGAAATCTATGAGCTGACAGGCGATGTGCCCAATGTGACTTTCCCCTGTGCCGCTCTCCACGATCCTGAGACAGGCCGCATCGCTGTCTACTACGGATGTGCCGACACTGTGACCGGCCTGGCGTTCGGTTACATTCCCGAGATTATCGAATGGACAAAACGCACTTCGATCATCTGATCCCGAGGTAATCGGAATTATCAATAGAAACAGAACGGAACCGAGACTGCTGAAGTCCGGTTCCGTTCTGTTTTTCGTTCTGTTTCTATTGTGCGGAAACTGTTTTCAGAAATTATTGCTGTCCGATAAAACTCAGCAAACGCGATAAAGTATGGCTCGAACGCTGATTTTACGGTATTCGATTCTT
>JAIDJZ010000396.1 GCA_029051965.1 Paramuribaculum sp.
TATATATATAGGGATGAATACATCGGTAGAACTGAGGGTTAAAGTGTGTTAAATAGATGCCGTTGTTAGTTGATTAAGTGGGATATGAAGATGCTGCGGATGCCAAACACACTCTAAACGGTTTCATCTTTTTTGTCGGATGATGATTGAGTTCCACGAATCATCCGGACCTGAATTGATGATAATATCTCCTGTCTTCCAGGCCGTGGTAAGATCCGTCGGTTTTGATTGGGCGAACGCGGTCACCGATGAGTCATTGAAATGGATCGCATCAAATATTGTCGGTGGCGATTGTGTTTTTTCATTCAGCGGCAATGTGGTTCTTTTCCATTTAAAGCCGCAGACTGAAATTCCGTTATCGTATATCATATGCGCGCCGCATAGCGGAATGTCGACGGTTTCGGTTTCGATCTCAAAGCCATTGATCGGATGTATTTTGCTTCGGTATAGCCGCAATAGGGCCTGATAGCCGGTTTTGCGGGAGTCCAGATTTATCAGGACGCCTTCGCCATGGCAGATCAGGTCGAGTGAGCCTTGCTCAAACAGAGTCGTCCCGTTACGGCATGACTTGATATTGCGTTCGTTGTCCCAGATGATTTCATAACGGTAGCTGTATTTTCCTGTCTGGCGAAACCAATGGACCCATTCGACAGTCTGGAGATTGTAGATGTGTGCGCCGTTGATGTCATCAAACGAGCGGTTGGCCGTTAGTTTGAAATAGGGCAGCAGCGTTGACCTTTGTGATGCGAAATAAGAAAGATCGTTGAATCTGACAGCTGAATCCGTTGTGCTTTTAACGCGCAGGCCAAAAGGGGAATTGTCGGAAAAACCGACAGCTATGTCATATCGGTATGTGTTTTCTATAGAAAGCAGTGCGAGCAAAAAAGGCATCGCCGTTCGGATATCCTAAAAGCAAGCATTTTGCGCTTTTGGCTCATGCTCCTACTCAAGCATATTTTGTCGGTGAAACCGCTTTCGAGTTAGCCAGGCTGATAGATCTTGGCTGGGTCCCTCGGTCCAGACCGGTTGAGATTGTATTAAATGGCGTCAACATCGGTGTCTATGCGTTTTCCGAGTCAGTGCGTATTGATGAAGGCCGTGTGGAAATTGATGAACAGCCTGAGAATAACACCGACAATGCGACAATTCCCTACGGATGGCTTGTCGAAATTGATAACACGATAGATACTCCACAGATCTATGTTCCACAGACGCTCGATAACGATCCTGATGCTTTTGTAAGCCGTTTTACGATTAAAACACCAGAGATAATATCATCGCAACAGGAGGAATGGATCACAGATCAGATGACAACACTGACACACATGATCCTTAATCCCGACAAGGATAATGCAGCGTGGACACAGATGATTGATATCGAATCGCTTGCAAAATATTATATAGTGCAGGAACTTAGCGGCAACTACGACGCGTTTGTCGGAAGTACTTATTTTTATAAAGGTAATGGCGATAAATGGATTTTCGGCCCGATGTGGGATTCTGAATGGGCTTTTGTTACTGATGATAGAAATGCCCATTACTGGGACGAGCGAATATCACTTGGTGGGGATGAATATGTCAATTTTACGTGGATAAAGGAGTTGATAAAATTCCCCGTTTTTCAGAATGAAGTCCGTAAGGTGTGGAATGATTTTTATCCTGACAGGTTCAATGATATTTATGCCTTTATTGATGACTTCTATGCTTGTACTAAAGATGGCTATGACATGAATAATAAGATTTGGCCGGACTATATATCCAATGATATCCACGTAACATATGAACAATTGAAATCGAGGCTTCCTAAGTATGTCAGATGGTTTGACCGAATGGTAAAGTCACCGGATTTTTCTGGAATCGGGGATGTGCATGTTGATGCGGATTGCGAGTCGACATGGTTTACTATTCAAGGTCAGTCTCTCGATTCTCCACCCTCTGTTCCGGGATTCTATATAGAACGCACCTCGACAGGTTCACGCAAAGTATTTGTTCAACCATGAGAGTCTAAAAAATATACAGACATGAGGGGGGCACAGGTAAAGTCTGACAGCACCCTCACCATCCGGTAGAAAATAAAGGCGCTGTGTCAAAATTCAGAATTTTGACACAGCGCCTCGTTGAGGTATGGTTGTTGGAATGGAATGGTTGAGGGGGGGGGACGGCCGGGTCAGGCGTACATTGCTTCGATTTCGGAGGCGTAGCGGTTGTTGATGACGGGGCGTCGGATTTTTAGTGTGTTTGTCAGTTCGCCTGCTTCCATTGTGAATTCTTTGGGAAGCAGAGTGAATTTTTTGATCTGTTCGAACGAGGCGAAGTTTGACTGAAGGTTGTCGATTCTCTCCTGTAGCATCGAGCGGATGTCGGCGTTACGGATGAGTTCTTCGATGTTGCGGTAGCTGATCTGCTTTTTGCGGGCATATTCCTTCAGTGCTTCGAATGCGGGGATGATTATGGCTGTGACATATTTGCGCTGGTCGCCGATGACGGCTACCTGTTCGATGTATTTGTCTTCTCCGAGCCGGCTTTCGAGGGCCTGGGGGGCTATGTATTTGCCATTTGAGGTTTTGAAGAGGTCTTTGATTCGCTCGGTCAGGATGATCGCTCCGGATTCGTCTAACCGTCCGGCGTCGCCGGTGCGGAACCATCCGTCGGCGGTGAAGGCTTCGGCTGTGGCTTCGGGTTTGTTGTAGTAGCCTCGCATGACTGTCGGACCTTTGACGAGAATTTCGTTTTCGTCGCCGATTTTCACTTCGATGCCGGGGAGGGTCGTTCCGACGGTTCCTATTTCATAGCCTACGGTCGGGAAGCAGGAGACAGTCGCGGTGGTTTCGGAGAGGCCGTAGCCTATGACGATGTTTATGCCGCAGGAGTGGAAGAATTCGACGATGTTGGGGGAGAGTGGCGCTCCTGCGGTCGGGAATATGTTGCCGTTGTCGATTCCGATGACATGGCGCAGTGCGGCGAAGATTTTTTTGTCGAAGAATTGATATTGTTTTTCAATCCACCAGGGTGCTTTGAGTCCTTTGCGCACATATTCGAGATTGCGGATGCGGCCGATTTTGAGCGCGCGCGCCATCATCCAGGCTTTGAAGCCGGACATGTCGGCGAGTTTTTCCTGAACTGCAGTGTAGACTTTTTCCCAGAAACGCGGGACGGAGCACATGCATGTCGGGCTGAATTCCTTGACGGCTTTCTGGATTTCTTTCGGGTTATGGTTGATTGCCACGATCATGCGGCGGTGGAGGCAGAAGTAGGTCCAGGCTTTTTCAAAGATGTGGCTCAGGGGGAGGAAGCAGACGGATGTGTCGCGGTCGGAGATCATTGTCAGTCGCCGGTCGTGGATGAGGAGAGCGGCGTTGAAGCAGGAGTGGGGCAGGACGGCTCCTTTCGGTTCGCCTGTCGTTCCGCTGGTGTAGATGATCGTTGCGATGTCTTCGTCGGTGGCGCGTGCGGTTCGCTGTGCGACAGAATTCCGGCAGTCGTCGGAGGCTTTTTCGCCGAGGGCGAGGAGGTCGGAGAAAGAGAGTGTTGTCGTGTCGTCGCTGTCGCGGGTGATGTCGGTGTCGAAAGTGACGATCTGTTTCAGCGTGGGGCATGATGCGGCCGCTTCGCGGGCTTTGGCATATTGCTCCTGATCGCCGACGAATATGATTCCGGCAGAGGAGTCGTTGACAATATAGGCAACCTGGTCGGCGGTTGAAGTCGCGTAGATCGAAATCGGGACAATGCGGTTGGCATAGGCTGCAAAATCCGTGATGAGGATTTCGCTGCGGTTGGCCGAGAAGACTGTTATGTTGTCGAGTTCCCTGAGTCCGAGAATCTCCATTGCACATGCAAGCAGATCGCGTTTTTCGGCAAGTTCTTTCCATGAGGTGGAGATCCATTTTCCGGATGTGTTGTCGCGGAATGCCTCACGGTCAGGAAACCGGGTTGAATTTTCAGAAATCAGGGAAGTGAGGATGTTTGACATAACTGTACGTTAAAAATTCGTCGGCAAAGTTAGGCAGACCCATTATATAACGTAACACAAAAGTGTGGAAAAACGGTTGGCGGTTAACAACCATTAGTGAAATTCCGCTGTCGGTTAACCACATTTAACCAATTTTATTGCCAAAGTATTTTCTGACGCTAATTTATTGTTTCGGGGCTTTTGGCTGGAAGAATAGGCGTGTCAGGAGGGATCCGCCTTTGCGGGCAATGCGCTGGGTGGCGTAGATCGCGCGAATTTTCCGGAGGTGTTCACGAGGGGTGTCGGCTATTGTTTCGGCCAAAAGGGTGTCGGCGAGAGAGCGCGATCCTTCGTTGCGGTAGTTGGCGGCGATGACGGCTCTTTTGCCGTTGAAGATGAGAGAGTGGAGCGGATCGTTGCTGAGGTTATGTCGGATTGCTTCGAGTGCGTTGTTCTGGGCTTCGGCACGTGAAGAGAATGAGATGCCGGTCTGAGTGTCGGGGGAGAGGTTTGCGATAACGCGGGGAGTGCCGGCCAGATGACGCACGACCGGGGCGGGGTTCATTGTCAGGAGTCGTGTGCCGAGTTCGTAGTCGTCCCATGTCGAGAGGCTTTCGTTCCATCCGCCGGCCTGACGGAGAATTTCTGTTTTTATGGCGTAGCGGGCAGTGGCAAGGGTTGAGTGGAGGATGTGTTCGGTCAGCAGGTCGTCGGGGTTTCCGGACTGGCAGACTGATGTCCATCCGTCGGTGTCGCGTGTCGACAGGCTCCAGTGGAGGAGGTCAATTTCGGGATGGGCTTCGAGCACGGTGCAGATGCGTTCGACGTGGTCGAACTCCATTGTGTCGTCGGAGTCGAAAAACATGACATGGTCGGTCGCGACTTCGCGAAGTCCGCGGTTGCGTGCGCGTGAGGCTCCGGCTACGGGTTCGTCGATCACCCGGATTCTGAAATCGTCGGCGTCGTTTCCGTCGGCCCAGCGGTGTAGGATTTGATGGGTGGCCTCGGTTGAGCCGTTGTCGTCAATGATTAGGTCGATAGGTAGCCCCGATAGATT
>JAIDJZ010000397.1 GCA_029051965.1 Paramuribaculum sp.
AAATCGAGGAGAACGACTCGTTCCGCTTTATCGAGAACCATATGCCCATCTACTACTACAACTGCCACTGCAAGTCCCTCTCGGTCGACAACCGGAAGGACATCGCCGGCGTTGAAGCATACCTCAACGGAAAATGAGAATCCGCTCCGATCTCCACTCCCTGGAAAAATTCACCCGACGTCTCCGCTTCTTTGCCGGAGGCTTCGGGCGCTATTTTCTCCCCTCCGCAATTTTCCGCTACCGATTCCGACGGCAGCTCGCCGCGATGAGCGACAGCGAACGGGCCTACGCCGAAAAACGCGTCAGCTACTATGTCCGGCTCTCGCCCGATGCAGCCATCGATCGCGACAGATCGGTCGAAGTGCGCCGCTTCCGTTTCCCCTGGCGCGGCAAACACCGTTTTTCAAGCTACTTTCTCGACCTATTCCCGATCGTGCGCATCGGACGGCCTACAGACCGCTTCTGCTACACATTCGGCGACATCGACTTCGAGACTGCTTCGCCGCAGTTCGTCAAAGCACGTCCGATCGTGGGCGAAGGCGCCTGCTCCAACTCCGTCCTTGCACGGCTAAACAGCGTGCGCCACTTCTCATTTGTCAGCGACCCGATCCCCTACAGCGAGAAGAAACCGCTGCTAATGTTCCGCAACATCGTCCGCAACCAGCCCCACCGCACAGCCTTTCTCGAACTCTTCCACAACCACCCCATGTGCGACGCCGGACAGGTCAACGACGACGAATACGTGACCGACCGGGCCTTTATCAAAAACTACATCCCAGTCGACCAACAGCTCGGCTACAAATTCATCGCGACAATCGAAGGCCACGACGTTGCGACAAACCTCAAGTGGGTCATGTCGTCAAACTCCATTGCAGTCATGCCCCGGCCGAAAATCGAATCATGGTTCATGGAAGGAAGTCTAATCGGCGACTACCACTACATCGAAATACGCGACGACTATTCCGACCTGCCGGAAAAGCTCCGCTACTATCTTGACCATCCCGACGAAGCTGAAGCCATCATACGCCACGCTCACGAATATGTGGCCCAGTTCCTCGACTCCGATCGCGAACTGATGATCGGACGCATGGTGGCAAACCGCTATTTTTCGCTTCTCGGCTGACCACAGAAACGGTTCTTCCTGACAGAACACAATCAGCTCCGGCCCACCCGTTGGTTGACCGGAGCTGATTCTATTCTGATAAGTGATTTTTTCTCAGGGGAATTACATCATGCCGCCCATGCCGCCCATACCGGGAGCAGGCATTGCCGGAGCTGCAGCGTTTTCCTCTTTCTTCTCAGCGATGACACATTCGGTTGTGAGGAACATGCCTGCGATAGAAGCCGCGTTCTCGAGAGCCACGCGTGTAACCTTGGCGGGATCGATAACGCCGGCTGCCATAAGATTTTCATAACGGTCAGCGCGGGCATTGTAGCCGAAGTCGCCGCTGCCTTCCTTGACTTTCTGGACAACGACAGCGCCTTCGACACCGGCATTGGCAACGATCTGGCGGAGCGGTTCCTCGATCGCACGGCGCACGATCAGAATACCGGTTGTCTCGTCGTCGTTCTCACCCTTGAGGCCGTCAAGTTTTTCCACACAGCGGATATAGGCAACGCCTCCGCCCGGAACGATACCTTCGGCAATCGCCGCACGGGTTGCGGAAAGAGCATCGTCAACGCGGTCCTTCTTCTCCTTCATCTCGACCTCCGAGGGAGCGCCGATGTGGAGAACAGCAACACCTCCTGCAAGTTTAGCAAGACGTTCCTGGAGTTTCTCACGATCATAATCGCTCGTTGTCTGTTCGATCTGAGCCTTGATCTGAGCCACACGGCCGGCAATCGCTTCTTTCGAACCGAGTCCATTGATGATAGTCGTATTTTCCTTGTTCACTTCAATCTTTTCGGCGCGGCCGAGCATGTCGACTGTCGCGCTTTCAAGCTTCATGCCCTTCTCTTCAGAGATAACGACTCCGCCGGTGAGCACTGCGATATCCTCGAGCATCTCTTTGCGACGGTCGCCGAATCCGGGAGCCTTGACCGCACAGATCTTCAACGAACCGCGCAGACGGTTGACAACCAGTGTGGCGAGAGCCTCGTTGTCGACATCCTCAGCGATGATCAGCAACGGACGGCCGCTCTGGGCACTCGCTTCGAGAATCGGAAGAAGATCCTTGAGGTTAGAGATTTTCTTGTCGAAAAGCAGGATATAGGGAGAATCCATCTCACACTCCATTTTCTCTGTGTTGGTCACAAAGTAGGGAGAGATATATCCGCGGTCAAACTGCATACCTTCGACAATATCGACTGTAGTTTCAGTTCCTTTGGCCTCATCGACAGTAATGACACCCTCTTTCTTAACCTTCTTCATAGCCTCGGCAATCAGATGACCGATAGCCTCGTCATTGTTGGCTGAAATGCGGGCAACATCCTCGATCTTCTTGAAATCGTCGCCGACCTCTTCGGCCATTCCCTTGATGCCTTCGACAACAATGCCGACAGCCTTGTCGATGCCTCGTTTGAGATCCATCGGATTTGCGCCGGCCGCAACATTCTTCAGACCGACATTGATAATGGCCTGCGCCAGCACGGTAGCGGTAGTTGTGCCGTCGCCCGCATCGTCGCCGGTCTTCGAAGCGACCTCCTTGACGAGCTGCGCTCCCATGTTCTGGAACGGATCTTCGAGTTCAACCTCGCGTGCCACACTAACACCATCCTTAGTGATGTGGGGTGCGCCGAACTTCTTCTCGATGATTACATTGCGTCCTTTCGGGCCGAGTGTGACCTTCACTGCATCAGCCAGAGCGTCAACACCTTTCTTCAGCTCTTCGCGAGCCTTGATCTCAAATTTTATTTCTTTTGCCATTTTGGTTGTTTTTTTTAGAATCTGTTAGAGAATAAAAATGGACGGACTTAGCCGACTACAACGGCGAGAACGTCGCTCTGACGCATGATCAGATACTTTTCGCCCTCGAATTCAACTTCTGTTCCGGCATATTTTCCGAAGATGACTTCGTCGCCTTCCTTAAGGATCATCTCTTCGTCTTTGGTGCCCTTACCGGCTGCCATGACTTTACCCTTAAGGGGTTTTTCCTTTGCGGAATCAGGGATAATGATGCCCGAGACGGTCACTTCTTCGGCCGGTGAGGGAAGAACGATCACGCGGTCTGCTAACGGTTGAAGATTCATAATTAGTTTCTGTTTTTTATGTTTAATATTATTTGATTTAATTTTCCGGAAGCCCGACCCGGTAATTTCCGGGAAGCCGCTCACTGATTCATTCATGCAATCACTGTGCCAAAAAACCACGGACTCGTCAGTGCGCCATTGTGACAGACTTTCTGCCACCGCCGGGTGACATTTTGTCGTGTCCCGCGCTCCGACACCGATGTCACAACAACCTTCCCCACCCTGCGGTTCACCATCCCGCCTGACTTTTTCATACCCCCAGCCCCACACATTGTCATATAGCCTCCAAATCCTATTAGTCCGCCCGCCCTCCCCCCGCCCGCCCACAGCGGTTTTGAACTCTTTTTCTTTTGGGGGGATAAA
>JAIDJZ010000398.1 GCA_029051965.1 Paramuribaculum sp.
CCTTCCCTCCGCACCGGAATCGGCTAAAAAATAAGCTCGCATATTGTATAAATTAAATTTGAACACTTACTTATCACTTCATATAAAACATCAGACGGTGTGTCAGATTTTCGAATTCTGACACACCGTCTGATGTTACAATAGGGAAGGTCAGCGTTTATGACGGGCATATGATGCGGCAAGACGCGTATGGTAGCCGCGCGAGGCGTAGGAGGTGCCGTTGTACATGCGGGCGAATGCGCTCCAGTTTTTCTTCTGAAGATGGGGAAGCATTCCCGAGTTAGTCACAAAGTCGGCAAAGAGTTCGAGCTGCGAACGCTCGGAACGTGACATTTTTTCGACAAACTCGTCGATCGAACCGCATCCGCATCGACGCCAGTTGAATCCCCCGATCTGAAACATGCCCCAGAAGCACCCCTGGATTGCAGTTTCGTGGTGGATCGTGCGGGCGGCTTTCAGACGGGCGTGCTGCGCGGCCTGAGTTGAGCCACCGTAGCGCGATGCATTTGGTCGAGAGAAGACAATCGCGTGACTTTTATAGTATTTCGAAAGATTGATTCCGTTTTTGCCTGCAAACTTGCGGAACATCGACATGTCGAAATTGATTATCGTCATTCCGGCCTTGTAGAATCATTCATGGGCTGCTCCGGCTTCGATCTCGACAACGGCCTTGATGGTTGCGATCTCAATTCCGAGGCGGTCGGCGACTTCGCGATAGTCGTCGTCGGTGAGTCGCGAGATGGCGTCGGCGGTCGCTTCGGATTTTTCAACTTGTGATTTTACAGTGTCGACAGCAGCCGGAGCTGTCCGTCGGGCCGGACGGCGCGTCTTGTGACCGGCGGGCGAGGCTACGATCGAACTAAAAAGCAATGTCGCGGTCAGTCCTGTCAGGATTTTCTTTTTCATGGGGTCAAAAACAGATTATTAAAGTAGGTTGTGGCTCTCAGTCCGAAGCCTAAACCGGGCCGCGGGCGAAGAGCCACAAGTCATAGGGGGTGATGCAAGACGGACCGAGGTCCGCCTGAGGCAATCAGAGGTTATTCAATAAACAACCTCTTATTTCTTCGTTTCGGCAACTTTTGCGAGGGTGAGCTTAAGCTGCTCGTAGAAACGTTCGACAGCGGGAATATACATCCGTTCGGAGGGAGAATGGACGTCGCGCAGAGTCGGACCGAACGAAACCATGTCGAGATGGGGATATTTTTCGAGGAAAAGACCGCATTCGAGACCGGCGTGGATGGCTTTGATCGCGGGGGTGATTCCGTAGAGTTCACGGTAGGCCTCGCTGGCCATTTTCATGATCGGTGATTCCATGTTGGGCTTCCATCCGGGATAGCCTTCGCCGTGGGTCACTTCCGCACCGGCGAGAAGGAAGTGGGCCTCGACCTGATTTGCGATGTCCCATTTGCGGCTGTCGACTGACGAGCGCTGGCTTGTCGTCACGACGATCTTGTTGTCGGCCGCCATTTTGACAGAAGCGAGGTTGGTCGAAGTCTCAACAAGACCTTCGAGGTCACGGCTCATCGAAATGACACCGTGGGGAGCGGAATAAACGGCGCGGATGACAGCGAGAGAGGTTTCGGAATCGACACAGAATTCGGGCATATCAGTCGATTCGAGGGTCAGTTCGAGAGTCGGCTCGATGTCGGAATATTCGTCGCGGACGGCGGCCACATACTGATTGAACATCGCGCAGAGGTCGTCTTTCTTCGAAGAGTGGATTCCGACAATGGCATGAGCCGCACGGGGAATCGCATTACGGAGATTACCGCCGTCGATTTCGGAGAGAACGATTTCGTGGCTGGCGGCTACGTTGAAGAGGAAGCGGCAGAGAAGCTTGTTGGCGTTTGCGCGTCCGAGATGGATGTCGCCTCCGGAGTGTCCGCCCTGTCCGTTGAGCACGCTCAGGCGGAGATAGTGGAAGTCTTTGGGTGCCATCGTGCGGTTGTAGGTAAAGGTGCAGACGGTGTCGACACCTCCGGCACATCCGACGAAAATCTCGGCATCGTCCTCGGAGTCGAGGTTGATGAGAATGTCGCCGTCGATCATGCCTTCGCCGATGTTGAACGCACCGGTCATGCCGGTTTCCTCGTCCATTGTAAAGAGAGCCTCAACGGGTCCGTGGGTCACGGAGGGGTCGATCAGAAGGGCAAGGCCGGCTGCGACACCGATTCCATTGTCGGCGCCGAGAGTCGTTCCGTCGGCACGCACCCAGTCTCCGTCGATGACAGTCGTAATCGGAGTAGTCGTGAAATCGAATGATTTATCGTTTGACTCGCAGACCATGTCCATATGGCCCTGAAGGATAACCTTAGGAGCGTTTTCGTGGCCGGGAGTAGCAGGGATGTTTATAGCGACGTTGCCTACTTCATCGGTCTTCGCTTCGAGATTGTGGGCTTTGGCAAAATCGAGGATGTAGCTGCGGATCTTTTCTTCCTTCTTCGACGGGCGGGGAATACGTGTGATTTCATCGAAAATCGAGAATACCTCGCGCGGTTTAAGTTCGGATACTTTCATTGTTAGATAGTGTTATGGTTTTTACGGTTTGTAAAATAGATTATCAAAGCATTATTGTCGACCAAAAGGGTACTAAACCGTGCCCAAACGACAAAATATGTTAAATAATGAGCTAAGAGGACCACAAGTTACAAAATAAAATTGACTTTTAGCAAAAAATTTCAGCATCTTTCATATATTTGCATTGCAAAAGCACATCGAAAGCATGAAAACGCTATTTTTAACCATTATTCTCATTGCCGCGGCTTTTGTTTTGCTCGGCATAAAGGTTCTGTTTGTTAAAAACGGCAAATTCCCCTCGGGACATGCCCATGATCTTCCCGCACTGAAAGAGCGTGGCCGGCGTGCAGACAAAAAAAGAACAAAACAATTACGATAAACTCAAGATCAAAACAGTCTATCATTTTTTCAACCAGACAATGAAAAAGCTTATTTTTGCAACTCTCTCATTAGGTGCTATTCTGGCTTCCGCTACGA
>JAIDJZ010000399.1 GCA_029051965.1 Paramuribaculum sp.
CTCCTTCCCTCCGCACCGGAATCGGCTAAAAAAATAAGCTCGCATATTGTATAAATTAAATTTGAACACTTACTTAGTAGAAAACAGAAATTCACACGAAAAGCGTTAAGAGAGTGTTTGAATTTAAACCGCGTTAACAGTAATACGAATGAACGGCAGAAACTTCAAAATAATCCTGAGGTCTTTTTTGGCGGATTCCGCCAAGTCTCATCAGTCGCATAGCCCGCTATGCTCCTTCTTCAACTCGCGGAATCCGCTCAAAAAACACTCTCAGGCTTAATTTGATTTAAATCCAAACGCTCTCTAAACATTCTCTAAAAAACACAACAGTTATGGATGATAAGATGAGAAGACGGCGGCGTCAAGTGAACCGCTCCAATTTCTGGATTGCAGTCGGAGCCGTGATATTGATTATTCTATTGATTTTGTGGCTTACAATGGCCGATCTTGCCGGCGACACAGATGTGGCCGCAATGATTCTCCCGCGCTTCTGACGGCGGTTTTTCAGCGACGGAAGCGGCTGGCGAAGTATCCGAGGGCTTCTTTTTGGATCTGTGATCCTAATAATCGGTTGACAAGCAGGTAGACGCAGGTTCCGGTCAGTGTCATGGCTGCGAGTGCTGTCCAGGGATTGGCGATCAGCGACTCCAGATAGCTGAGTCCTGTCGCGATTAGAAGCGAGAGGGCGGCATAGGGGAGGGAGTCGTAGATATAGCGCAGCGGCGAGCTCCATGAGACTCTGGCTGCGATCACAAGCATGACGGCCCATGCGATGACTGCCGCGATGACCTGCCCCCACAGGAATATGGCGACACCATAGGTTATGTCGTCGGGGCGCGTTGCAACCAGATAGGGAATCGTTATGAAAATGGCAGCCAGGGCAGTCCCGTCGCGAATGATCTCACTGTAGACCATCAGTTTCGATTTGCCGAGCGAGAGCACGTAGTTGTGGTAGAGTGTCACGAGGATGACGAAGATTCCTCTCACAAGGAGCAGCTGGAACAGCAGGATCGAGGGGTCCCATTTCTCGCCGAAGAGAATGTGGAATATCGGTTTCGCCATGACGATAAGCAGGGCAAACGACGGGAATACGAGATAGGAGGCAAACCGGTTTATTCGCGATGTCGTGGCGGCATATTTTTTCGGATCATCCTGATATTCCGACAGGAGCGGAAGAAATGACTGAGTGAAGATCGCGGAGAGCGAGGCAACGCCCATTTTGCTCCATTTGTCGGCCTGAGTGTAGTAGCCGAGCGGCAGAAGACCGATCCGGTTGCCGATAATGAAAGCGTAGATGTTCTGGAAAAGGATGTTGAGGAATGATGTGCCGATGACGCCGCTGCCGACTTTGAAAAATGATCTGAGAACGGACAGCGGCATGGTCAGTTTCGGACGCCAGTCGTCGGTCAGCCATAGAATTCCGGTTTTGACAGCGGAGTTGAGAACCGATTGCCAGACAAGTGCCCACGGTCCGTAGCCCATGAATGCGAGATAGATTCCGGCAACAGACCCGACAAGCAGTCCGGCGGTGTTGCTGATGGCTATCATTCTGACATCCATTCGTTTGATTCTTCGGTTTGTCTGGACAATGGCAGCAGCATTGAATATGAATGTCAGAAACATCACTCTCGAAAGAGGAATGAGTCTGAGGTCGTTTTTGAAGAAAGACGCAATCACCGGTGCGCCGGCATAGAGGACGGCATAGACCACGAGCGCTATCAGTAGATTGAACCATAGAATCGTGCTGTAGTCTTCATCGGTCGGACGCTTTCGCTGGAGAAGAGCGTAGGAGAATCCGCTGTCGATGAATAGTGTGGCGAACGACTGGAAAATCAGCAGCGCACCGACCAGTCCGAATGCGACTTCGTCGAGTATGCGGGCAAGAATGACGCCTGTGACTCCATAGAGCACCTGCGTGGCCAGTTTGTCGAGCGCATTCCATTTCAGGGTGCGCGCGACGCGATGTTTCATCTGTCCGTTGCTGTCGGTCATCGTTGGTGATCAGTCGATTGTCAGTTGGCGTTCGCGTCAATTGAGATCAGTTTGACTTTCGATACGAATTTTGTTTTGATTGCGGGTGTGCCCCGGTAGTTGATTTTTCCTGATCCGAGACCGCCTGCCGACAGTTCTTTTGTTGCAAAGCAGGCGATTGTGCCTGTTCCGGTGATGACGGCCGAAACATCCTCGGCTTTCAGGTCGTCGGCCTGGATGTCGCCTGCACCGGCAACGGTGTATTTTGCCGATGAGGAGGTCCCTGTGGCCATGATTGTGCCGTTGCCGGAAATTATTTCAAGATTGATGCGGGTTGTTTTGCAGTCGCGGATGACGATCCGTCCGTTGCCGATCAGACGCGCTTTAATTTCCGGACACGCGGCGGGCGAGATTATCCTGACTGTCGAGTCTCCTTCATTCCGGACCGAGGAGATAAACGATGAGTAGACCTTTATTGTCGGCAGGTTGCGGTAGACAGAATCGCGGCTTGCAAGACTGATTTTGAGTTTGTTTTTGTCGGGTGTGTAAATGACAGCCGAGGCGACTGT
This sequence comes from Paramuribaculum sp., assembly GCA_029051965.1. Classification (GTDB taxonomy): domain Bacteria; phylum Bacteroidota; class Bacteroidia; order Bacteroidales; family Muribaculaceae; genus Paramuribaculum. The sequence continues at coordinate 2,541 of JAIDJZ010000399.1, forward strand.
TTCGTCGGCGTCGAATTCGACCAGTCCGGCCCGTTCGGGATCGTAGCAGTAGTCGACGTTGATTCCGTCGGTGACTTTCAGTTCGTTGAATTCTGAAAACCGAATATCATAGTGGCGTTTCGTTCCGGCGAATGCCATAGTTATGATAGCGAGGAAGAGGGCTGTGATGAGAGTTCGTTTCATAGGAGTCCGGTTGAGTTTGGAATAATGTCGTTTTCGATATGTGTCAGGATCGCGTCGAGTTTTTCAGGGGTGTCTGCCCGGAGCATTTCGATTCTTGTTTCGCGGAAATGCGGGATGCCCTTGAAGAGCGGCGATGCAGCAAGATGGCGGCGGATGTGCAGGATTCCGCGATAGTCGTCGATGCGGTCGATGCTTTCGCGGATCTGACGGCGCAGCAGGGCGAAGTTTTCGGCAACCGAGAGCTCTGTAGTGAGCTGTCCGGTCGCGGCCCT
>JAIDJZ010000004.1 GCA_029051965.1 Paramuribaculum sp.
ATCTCGAGGATTTTCTCCATCATCTGGTGAGAGTCGCGTGTCTCTTCGTTGGCCTGAAGCGACTGGAGAATCTGGGGCGAGGTCATTTCCATTGCGTTGATGCCGAAACGGCCTTCGAGATATGAGCGGAGGATGTCGGTGAGTCGGGTGTAGTATTGTTTCTCTTCGCCCTTTTCGCAGAGCTTCTCGGCTTTAAGATGAGTCAGCTGCTGCATTGCGAGGTTGTAGGGGGGCACCGGCTTGCGTTTGGGCAGCAGCGGTATCCTTCCCTCACGAAGCCATTTGAAGTAGACAAACAGGCTCAGTCCGATCACGATGAGTGCCAGTAGAATCCAAAGACCGTAGTCGGTCGCCCAGTCGGGCAGATAGTCGAACAGTTTGCGGTCAATCTGGTGGACATCGGCATAATCATGGATGGTTTTCAGTGTGTCAATGGGCACCGGAATGACTTTAAGGACCGGGCTGTTTGTGGCCACGGTGTCACCGGGCTGCAGATATAGCACGGGGGGGATGGCGTACATGCCGGAGTCAAACGACTGGATGATTATGTCCTGACGCAGTTCCTTGCGTCCGTTTCCGAGGTCGGAAATCTTGGGTTGTCCCATGTCGATGATCTCGACCTGTCGCCACATTGAATCGATAACTCCGAGCGAGCCTTCGGGTGCAAGCTCGCCGACTACTTCGATGTGTAGTGCGGTCTGCTTCCCCATCAGTATCGCGACCGAATCAAGAGATGCTTTTGCATTGATCGCGGCTGCCGCATTTGAAAATGCATTCGTCAGAAAAATCGAGATGAGAATGATTATGCTTCTAAGTGATTTCATAGATTGTGAGTTACCTGACGCCCCTGCGTTGCAGCAGTGCTTTAAGGGCTTTGACGTAATCTTCGTTAGTTGAGATGGATGCGATGTCAACACCGCAGCGGCTCATAAGAGAGTTCATCTGCTGCTGGCTGTCGTACCACCTGCGGTTGTAGGCTTTTCGCACGGATGACGAAGAGGTGTTGATCCATCGTGATTCTCCTGTTTCAAGGTCGCAGACATTGACAAGTCCGATGTCGGGAAGCGTTTCGTCGCGTTTGTCGTAGATCTGAATTGCGATCAGGTCGTGTTTGCTGGAAGCTACCGAGAGAGCTTTGGAGTAGTCGTGGTTGTCAATGAAGTCGGAAATCAGGAAAGTTGTGGCCCGTTTCTTCTGCGCATCCGAGAAGTAACGGAGCACGTTTGCGATGTCAGTGCCTTTGTTTTCCGGCGTGAAATCGATCAGCTGGCTGATGATGAAGAGGATGTGTTTTCGACCTTTTTTGGGGGGGATGAATTTTTCAATTTTGTCGGAAAAGAATATGACTCCGATCTTGTCGTTGTTCTGGATGGCGGAGAAAGCTATGGTCGCCGCGACTTCGGCAATCATTTCGCGTTTTTCTTCTCCTACCGCGCCGAACAGACGGCTGCTTGAGACGTCGACGAGGAGCATGACGGTAAGCTCGCGTTCCTCTTCATAGACTTTTATGTAGGGACGGTTGTGGCGTGCGGTGACGTTCCAGTCGATGTCCCTGATGTCGTCGCCATACTGATATTCGCGGACTTCGGAAAACGTCATGCCTCGGCCTTTGAAGGCAGTGTGGTATTCTCCCGCAAAGATATTCTGCGAGAGGCCACGTGTCTTGATCTCGATCCGTCTAACTTTTTTGAGAAGTTCGTTGGCTTCCATAACTTCAAAAGAGCCTAAAGGGGATTATCAGGGCACCTCGACTTTGTCAAGGATTTCAGAGATGATTTCGTCAGCTGTGATGTTGTTGGCTTCCGCTTCATAGGAGAGTCCGATGCGGTGGCGGAGAACGTCGTGGCATACGGCGCGGACGTCTTCGGGGATGACATAGCCGCGCTGGCGGAGGAATGCATAGGCGCGTGCAGCGCGTGCGAGTCCGATGGAGGCGCGCGGTGAGGCACCGCATGAAATGATTCCGGCGAGATCCTTCAGGCCGTAGTCGGCCGGATTGCGGGTTGCGAAGACGATGTCGACGATATACTGTTCGATCTTTTCGTCAAGATAGATGTTTTTGACGATTTCCTGGGCCTCGATGATTTCCTGCGGGTCGAGAAGCGGACGGATTTCGTTTCTGACGGGCGAAATGTTCTGACGGATGATCAGTTTCTCTTCAGATTTCGAGGGGTAGCCGATTATTACTTTCAGAAGGAAGCGGTCGACCTGGGCTTCGGGGAGGGGATAGGTTCCTTCCTGTTCGATCGGGTTCTGTGTGGCCATAACGAGGAATGGTTCGTCGAGGCCGAATGTGGTTTCGCCGATAGTGACCTGACGTTCCTGCATCGCTTCGAGCAGTGCGCTCTGCACTTTTGCCGGAGCGCGGTTGATTTCGTCAGCAAGGACGAAGTTGGCGAATATCGGACCGCGTTTGATCTGGAACTGTTCGTTCTTGACGCTGTAGACCATCGTACCGATCACGTCGGCGGGAAGCAGGTCGGGAGTGAACTGGATGCGGTTGTATTTCGCGTTTATGACCTGTGCGAGTGTTTTGATAGCGAGAGTTTTCGCAAGCCCCGGGACACCTTCGAGAAGGACGTGGCCATTAGCGAGAAGGGCAATGAGAAGAGAGTCAACAAGATGTTTCTGGCCGACGATGGCCTGATTCATGCCCTGCGTGATAAGGTTTACGAAATTGTTTTTACTGGCTACGAGTTCGTTAAGTTCCCGTATGTTGACAGTAGTGCTCATAATAATCGAGTTGAATGATAGTAGGGGTTGTTTGACTATAGGAAGGTTGAAACCGGTGGTGCCGGTTTCCTATCGCAAAATTAAATATTATAACATCTGAAATGTAAAATCTGATGTTAAAATTACCTATTTAAAGTTATTCCTTTTGAATAATTAAAGTAATTTAAGGTGTCTTTTTCTCTTCTTTTCTGTTATTTCGCGGATGCAGTTAAGTTAAAATTCCCGACGCTCGGTCTGAATGTCAGAAGATCAGATCCTCAAGACTGATCTTCATGTTCTGGACGAGGTAGGCGAACAGGGCCATCAGTCCGAGTGCAAAGCCGAGGAGCAGTCCCAAGAGCATTCCGAGCCAGAAATAGTTTTTCTTTTTCTGGACGATGACGTATTCTTCCACGGCTTCGGGGATGCATGCGGTGTCACTTTCCCGGTTCTCTTTTTCCGGGGTTTCTTCAACAGTTTCCTCTACAGCTGATGCTGATAGATCGACAGTCGGAGCGGAGGGGATGACATCAGTCTTGTCGCATGTTGATTGGATCTCGGGGTTCTCTTCCTTGATGGTCGGCTCACTGCCGTTGGCCAGTCCGGCGGGTTCGTTTTCTGTAGACTCAGCTGCGTCAGTCTCTTCAGCGACAGACGTCACTTCGGCTGTCGCTGCAGGAAGGGAACCGGAGGTCGGTTCGTCGGCGGAGGGTGAAACTTCAGGCGAGCTAATCTCAGGAGTGGGTTCAGGTGTCGGCAGATCTTCTATGGGGGCAGCAGTGTCCGGGCCGGTAATAGTGCCGGATGTTTCCGGATGCTCTTCGGCTGTGGGGGCGGCTGGCTCCGGTTCTGTTCCGATGGCTGAAAGTTCTTCGTCAGGGAGCTCGGGCGGGAGTGCGACCGGGC
>JAIDJZ010000040.1 GCA_029051965.1 Paramuribaculum sp.
CGGCTACCACCTAGATCTACACGCTTAAGTTCGTCGGCAGCGTCAGATTTTTATAAGAGACAGGACGAAAGATCGTCCGAGTTCGATAGTGTAGGGGAGGTAGTCGCGGAGGAATTTTTCGGAGAACCGGAACATGTGGGATGTCGCGATGCGCGGGTTTCCGTCGCTGCGGAAGCGGATGTCGCTGCCGATGATGTAGCGGTAGCCTCCGAGGATCTGTTCGGTCTCGGGGTCCCAGACAATCAGCTGGCGGCATGGCGGGTCCATCAGGTCGAATTCGTCGATGTCGCATTCTTTTCCTGTTCCGCCACCGCCGTCGCGGAAGGCTATTTCGCGCAGACGTCCAATTTCGCGCATGATATTTGGCGCGGAGTGTCCGTCGACAACGTATATTTCGCGTTCGGCGCGGTTGCTGACACGCAGCAGTCGGTCAGGGGTGAGCTCGGCTTTGATGAGCTCCAAAGGCACCGGTGGGATTATTTCGTTGGTCATCATCGTTGGTGGTCGCGCAGTTAGGTGCGCGTGTTGGTGGAGGCGGCGCACGCGTTTCTGTGTCAGGTCGGTTGTCCGGCCATCGGTGCGTCGTGAGAGGCGAGGCTGTCGGAGAGACGCCTGATTTCAAGCGCCTGGTCGTCGGCGTTCGGACCTCCGCGCAGGGTGGTCCATGAAACAGGCTGTCCGACTGCGACTGAGAAGTGGCGGCCGCGACAGCGGAACACTTCGGCCGGCAGTCGGATCATTTCGATGTTGAACTTGATCCGCAGCCGTGTCCTTAGTTTTGCAAAATTATAAAAAAAACTTGAATTACGACCGCTAAAGTGCATCGGAATTATGTCGCGTCGGGAGGATATGGCTTTGTTGACAAACATTTTCTTCCATTCGAGGTCGGCGATCGTTCCGTCGGGAGATTTGCGTGAAACGAGTCCGGCGGGGAATATTACGACCGGGGCCTGCGAGTCGAGGGCGCGGTCGATGGCTTCGAATGCTTCGCGGCTCTGTCGTCCGTGTTTGTTGATGGGGAGGAAAACTCCGGCGAGGGGCTTGATCGCCATCAGGATGTCGTTGACGATGAATCGGATTCCCGGTCCGTAGTGTCGTGTGAGCATGTCGATCAGTATCATTCCGTCGAGGCCTCCGAGGGGGTGGTTGCAGACGAAAATGGCGCGCGGGTTGTCGGGGAGGTTTGAGCTTCCGCAGACGGAGTAGGTGATTCCGAGGTGGTCGATGACGCCGCGGCAGAATTCGGCGTCATGCCGTCCGCGGTTGACGCGCAGCATTTCGTTGAGGCTGTCCTGACAGATGATTCTTTCGAGCAGTCGGATCAGCGGTCCGGGGATGAAGCGGTGGTAGGCCGGGAGTCGGTCGCGCAGGACGGCGTCGAGGTCTATCTCCAGTGGAGTTCCGTCGGCCTGTCTGGCGTTTGGTTCAGTCATCGAGGTCGAGGAAGAATTGGGGGAAGTTAGCGATGAAGACGTGTCGGTCGGAGAGTCGGTCCCGAATTTCGATCAGGCGTGACAGCGGAATTTCGCCGATGACATAGTTGTAGTCGGCCGAGGTGTAGTGTTCGGTTATGCGGGTGAAAGGTATTGACTGAAGGAAGTCTGCGTCGGGGTAGCGCATGTAGATTTTCAGGGGGACGTCGGTTGTGTAGTCCGGGCGGTCGACATAGTCCATTTTTTTGTATTCGTAGCGGTAGCCGTGTCGCCGTGCCATTACGTCTGAGAGGATCGAAGAGGCTGTCGGCAGGCTGCCCGCTCCTTTTCCGAACATGAACTGGCGGTCGTAGCATTCGCCGCGGATGACGACGCCGTTGTATTCGTCGTCGACGCTGTAGATGTAGCGCGAGGGGGTGACGAATTCGGGCATGACGAACATCGTGAAGCGGTCGGCAGAGACTTTTACGACTTGGGCTACGAGCTTGATTTTCATTGATTTTTCACGCGCATAGCGGATGTCGCTGTCGGAGATCGAAGAGATTCCGTAGGTGAATATTTTTTCCGGAGAGATGTAGACTCCGAGGGCGTGGACGGTTATTATTATGAGCTTGAAAAGCGAGTCGAATCCTTCGATGTCGAATGATGGGTCGCTTTCGGCGAATCCGAGCTGCTGGGCGCGTGTCAGTGCGTTGTCGTAGGGTTCTCCGTGGTCGAAGACGCGTGAGAGAATGTAGTTCGAGGATCCGTTGAGGATTCCCTTGACTTCGAGCAGCAGGTCGTTGTCGTAGTATTCCTCGAGGTTTCTGATGACGGGTATTGATCCGCATGATGATGCGTCGTAGAGCAGCGCGGTCGAGTGTTTCCGCTGCAGTTCGATCAGTTCGGGGAGGTGTCGTGCGATCATTGCTTTGCTTCCGGAGACGACGGGGATGCCGCGGCGGATCGCTTCGGTCACGAAGCGGTAGGATGCTTCTGGGTCGTCGACAACTTCGACGATCAGGTTGATGTTGGGGTCGTCGAGAATGCTGGCGGGGTCGTCGGTGAGCAGTGAGGGGTCTACTTCTACGGCGCGCGGTTTAGCGAGGTTGCGGACGCAAATGCGTTCGATCGAGGCGTGGGCGTTTGTAGCGCGGCGTATGACCTGGTAGATGCCCTGGCCTACTACGCCGAATCCGAAAAGTCCTATTCTGATTTCGTTCATGAGAGTCGTTGGTGGGTGGGTTTATGTTGGGGAGATGTTGGAAACTTTATTTTCAGATGAAGTCGAGCAGCAGGTTGTTGAGCTGGCGGTGTTCGACGAGGAAGCCGTCGTGGCCGAATTCGGAGCGGATCTCGCAGTAGCGTGCTCCGGGGATTTCGGATGCGAGACGGCGCATGTCGGCCGGCGGGAAGATCATGTCGGTGGTGATTCCGATGACGATCGTCGGACATTCTATTGTTGCGAGAGCTTTTTCGCGTCCTCCGCGGTTGCGCCCGACGTCGTGGGTGTCGAATGCGTTGAGGATTGTGTGGTAGGAGTATGCGTTGTAGCGTCGGACGAGTTTGACGCCCTGATATTGCTGATAGGTGCAGGGCCGGCGTTGTTCCCGGGGGATGAGTGTGTCGGTCTGGGTCTGCTGCGGGGTGTCGGTCTGGGTCAGGTTGTAGCCGGCTGCTCCGCGATAGGTGAGGAGTCCGATCGCCCGGGCTGCTGCGAGTCCTTTTGCGCCGGCGTCGGGAGCGGGCAGACCGAATGTGGGGTCTGCTTCGATTGCCATGCGCTGGGTCTCGTCAATGGCTATTGTCCAGGGGGAGGCGAATGCGTCGGTTGCAATGAGGATGAGGCGGTCGAACCGTGCGGGCTGGCTGACGGCCCATTCGATTGCCTGGAATCCGCCGACGGAGCTTCCGACGAGAGCGTGGATGCGGTCGATTCCGAGGGCGTCGGCCAGAATGCGGTGGGCGGCGACCATGTCGCGTATGGTCAGGGCGGGAAAGTCGCCGTAGTAGGGGGCGTCAGTGGCTGGATTGACCGAGAGGGGTCCTGTCGATCCGTAGCTTGATCCGATAATGTTGGCGCAGACCACAAACCATCTGTCGGGGTCGAGGAAGCATCCGGTTTCGACGGTGTGTGGCCACCAGTCGGCTACGTCGCTGTTGGCTGTCAGTGCGTGGCAGACCCATACGACGTTGTCGCGCGTCGGGCTCAGGGTGCCGAATGTGTGATAGGCTATTTCGAGTTTCCGGAGACTTTCGCCCGATTCGAGCTTTAGTGGAGCGGAATGGAGGAGGGTCTGCATGGTCTGGGGTTGCTTATATTTGTTGAGATGAGATTAAGAGGCTGTCAAGCAGCCTCTATGAAACGTCAACAGGGCGAAATGGCCCGGCTGAGCCTGTTCGCCCTGTGTGGCAGTTACTATGTGAGAAGCGCGTTGTGATCAGATCACGCCGTGTTTCTTGAATACTTTTTCGATCTTTTCGAGTGCGTAGGCGACCTGGTCTTTTGTGTGTGAGGCCATGAGGCTGAAGCGTATGAGGGTGTCGTGGGGGGCTACAGCCGGCGAAACGACGGGGTTGACGAAGATTCCTTCGTCGAGAAGGTCGCGGGTGACTGCGAATGTCTTGAAGTTGTCGCGGATGAACAGCGGGATGATCGGGGTCGATGTGTTGCCGATCTCAATACCCATTTTCTTGAATCCGTCGAGCGCGAGGTTGGTCACTTCCCAAAGAGCCTGCTGGTGTTCCGGTTCCTGCTCGAGGATGTCGATTGCCTTGAGGGCCGCGGCTGTTGATGCAGGAGTGATGCTGGCTGTGAATATGTAGGAGCGGGAGTGGTGGCGGAGGAAGTTTGTGATTGTTTTATCCGTTGCGATGAAGCCTCCGAGCGAGGCGAGGGATTTGGAGAATGTTCCCATGATGAGGTCGACATCATCGGCTACTCCCTGTTCAAAGCAGACTCCGCGTCCTCCCTGTCCGAAGACTCCGATACCGTGGGCTTCGTCGACCATCACGGCGGCGTTGTATTTCTTCGCGAGCTGAGTTATCGAGCGGACATCTGCGACGTCGCCTTCCATTGAGAAAACGCTGTCGGTCACGATCAGCTTGACTTTGTCGGGATCGCAACGCTGGAGCTGCTTCTCGAGCGAGGCCATGTCGTTGTGTTTGTACTTGAGCGACTGGGAGAATGACAGACGGCGTCCTTCGATGATCGATGCGTGGTCCTGTTCGTCCCAGAGGATGTAGTCTTCGCGTCCTGTCAGGGTCGAGACGACACCGAGGTTGACGCCGAATCCGGTCGAGTAGACCATTGCGTCTTCTTTGCCCATGTAGGCGGCGATACGTGCTTCGAGCTGTTTGTGGAGGTCGAGGGTGCCGTTGAGGAATGGCGATCCGGCGCATCCGGTTCCGTATTTGCGTGTCGCTTCGATTGCGGCTTCATGGATACGGGGGTCGTTGACGAGTCCTGTATAGCAGTTTGAACCGAACATCAGGACTTTCTTGCCGTTCATTTTTACTTCGGAATCCTGTTCGCTTTCAATAGCGCGGAAGTAGGGGTAGATGCCGGCAGCCATAGCCTTCTGGGGCTCGGTGTAGGCCGACAGCTTTTGTTGGAGTAGCTTCATAGTTACGCGTTGGATAAATAATCTATAACTATCCGCATGGCCACGCCAAATCGATTGCTCATGGCAATGCAGGCTGCAAAATTAGCAATTTTTTTGGAGAAAAGTTTACTGATTGGGAATAAATTTGCACAAAAAAACGGTTTTGTGCAGCATGGATGGCAGATTGACAGTATCCGGCGGTAAAATGTGGCTCTTATTGCCGAAGAGAATTCTTTCTTATTTCCATTGCCATTTCGAGGATGCTGTCGGGTCTGTGGGCTATGTGGTCGGCGAAGTGTTCGTTGAGTTCATAGACCGGCCTGAATCCCCATGTCACTCCGACGGATGTCACTCCGGCGCGGTGGGCTGTGTCCATGTCGACTCCGGAGTCTCCGACGTAGAGCACGCTGGCTTTCGGCGTCGGGCATTTCGAGAGGATTTCGAAGACGATCGACGGGTCGGGCTTGACCGGGACACCCTCTTTCTGACCTTCGATTGCGGCCCATTCGACGGTGGGGAAGAAGTGGTGGATCAGTCGTTCGACGGCGAGCTGGTATTTGTTGGAGGCGACTGCGATGCTGATTCCGTTTTCGCGCAGGCTGTGGAGCAGGTCTGTGATTCCGGGATAGGGGACTGTCAGGTCTGCCATGTGGGATTCGTAGTAGGCGCGGAAGTGGGTCATCATTGTGTCGATGTTGGATTCGGTGCGGGCATCCTCTGGAAGCACGCGTTCGAGCAGACGGCGCACGCCGTTGCCGACGAAGTAGGGGTAGGCTTCGGGGGCGTGTGTGGGGAACCCGGTCTTTTCGAGGGCGTAGTTGGCTGCTGCCGCGAGGTCAGCGATTGTGTTCAGCAGGGTTCCGTCTAAGTCAAATATTACGAGCATATCGGTTGGGGATGTTGTTGTTTTGTCAATGGGATCAGAATGGGTAGCCTACGGCGAAGTGGAATGCTGTGTCGCGTTTCCAGTTCGGATGCAGCAGCGGCCATCGCTGTTGGTTCATCGCCGGGTTGTAGGCCTTGATGCCGAGGTCGAAGCGGAGGAGGAAGTAGGTGAAGTCCATGCGGAGTCCGACTCCGTAGGCGAGTGCGATCTGTTTCCAGAATGTCGAGAAGCGGAACATTCCTCCGGGCTGGTTTTCGTAGGGGTGGATTGTCCAGATGTTTCCCGCGTCGAGGAATGCGGCTCCTTCGAACACCCAGAACAGTTTTGCCCGATATTCGAGTGAGAGGTCGAGGCGGATGTCGCCGCACTGGTTGATGAAGTCGGTCACGGAGTTGCGTGAGTCGAAGGATCCGGGTCCGAGGGTGCGGACGCTCCAGCCTCGGACGCTGTTTGCGCCTCCGGCATAGAATCGTTTTTCGAATGGGAGTGCGCGTGAGTTTCCGTAGGGGACGCCGATTCCGGCTCCGACATGGAAGGCGAGTGAGTGGCGCGGGGTGAAGGAGTGGGATTCGGAGTAGTCGAATTCGGCTTTGGCATACTGGGAGTAGGCGATTCCGAAAATTTTGTAGACGCCGTCGCGCCGCCGCTGTCCGTCGATCGATGAGATTGCGTAGAGTAGGTTGCCGGCGGTTTCGACGGAAGCGCGCATGTTGTAGATCCGTCTCTGGACTGGCGCGTTGCCGATTGTCGGGTTGAGGATGCGCCGGTTGGTCCGCTGGTAGGAATATCCGATGCGCATGATGAAGTGGTCTTCATAGCTGTAGCGCAAAAGCGGGTTCGAGGGAGCTATCTGGTGGATGAAGTCGATCGTGCTTTCCGGAAGGTAGACGTAGTTGATGTCGATCAGGTCGAATGTGCGCCGGGTGCGGTTGTCGCGGCTTCCCCATTTGTATTTCCATGCTCCTCCGGCGATTATGCGGGTGTATTCGGGGCGTTGCTGATAGTTGAACGACAGGGCGAATTCGGTCGATGCCTTCTGGCGTAGTTTGAATGAGCGGGAGAGGAAGGGAAACATGAATTTGGGGAAGGTTATCCCGACTTCGGAGGCGTATTCCGTGTAGCGGTCGTTGATCAGTCCGGAAAGGTTTCCGGAGAGGCTTTCGTAGTTGACTCTGAACTTTGTCGAGAGTAGGTTGCTTAAGTTGCCGAGGTTTCGGTGCTGGTAGTTGAGCCCTATTCCAAATCCGAGGTCGCCGCCCGAGTTTGTTCCTTCGAGTTCGAGGCTGGCGTTCTGTTTTTTGTTGCGTGTCAGATAGATGATTGCGTTCAGGCGGCGTGCGCCGTCGATTTCGGGGAGCTGCTCGAATTCGATGTTTATACTTTTGATGATTCCGAGCTGTGCGAGAGCTTCGTAGGTGCGGTCGACGGCTGCGGCGCGGTAGGTGGCGCCGGGCAGAAGGAAGCATTTCTCGCTGAGGATGGAGGGTTTGATGTAGCGGTCGCTGTTGGCGTAGATGACGCGTATGCCCTGGTAGTCGATTGTGTCGCATGGGACTGTCAGGTCGGCGAGCGGGACGGCTCCGGCGCCTGTTCCTTCGGCGACAAAGGTCACGGCGTTGATGATGTAGCGCTGGTGGGTGGCGAGGGTGTCTGTTGCTTCGCGTTGCGTCTGTGTTCCGGCGTGGGGCGGGTTGACACACATTGTCAGGTCGACGTCGAGGGAGTTTTCGGCGGTGTCGGCAAGAAATGTGATGTAGTCTTTCGAGAAGGCGAAATAGCCGTGGTTGCGCAGGCGGTCGGCGATCATGGCCCGTTCGGCGTCGAGGAGGTTGCGGTCGAAGTTGTTGCCGGGACGGATTGTCAGGCGGGCGGAGTCGGCCATTATGAACCGGCGTATGGTCGTGTCCGGAATTTCATAGGTCATCGAGGCGACGCGGTGGGGCGAGCGGGTTGTCACGTTGTATGTGACATTGATCTTCTTCCTGTCGGGCCGGGCTGCGGTGTCGACTTCGACCGAGGCGTCCATGTAGCCTTTGTTTATCAAGGCGAGGCGGAGCTGGCGTGATGAGGCGTCGGTCAGATCCTCGCTGAAAATGACCGGGGGCTGTCCCATGCGGCGCAGCCATCTGTTGTACCATTTTGTCGAGTCTTTTCCGGAGAGGTTGTAGGTCCCGAGCTGAAGCCTTGCGAATCCGAGAACCTTGTGGTTGGGCGTCTGGCGGAGATAGTTGACAAGGTCAGCCGAACGTACTTCTGAGGAGTCGACGATGTTTATTCTGACGTCGTCGAGCAGGTAGCTGCCGTCTGGAACATGACGCGTCGAGCTGCATCCCCACGCGACGATGAGGACTACCAATGCCGACAATATGCGCATGGCCGCAGTTTTCATATCAAGAGGCTGACTGGAAATGGTCGGATTTCACGCAGCTTTCGAAAAATACTTGTTTGACATTAAACTATTTCAAATCACTTTTTGAGGTTGAAAAAATGCCTTTTCTCATCCATTTTATTGAGGAGGGGTTCGCATTTGTTTCTGAACAACCTCTAATCCGGTGCAAAGATAGTTCCGAAAAGCCGAATATCAAAGCTTGTCGGGGTGTAATTGTTCGTGGTGTTAAAAAAAATTAAGCGTAAGCGATGCTGATGTGGCAAAAAAGCAGTAACTTTGCAATCTGAAACCGGTGGTCAGATTTTTATGTCTGGTTATTAGGTAATTAAGAAAAAGTAGTATTAACCACTTATCGTTTATTTCATGGATTTTTCATGGTTGACTAATCTGGTAGGTCCCGGAAACGAATCACTGGCCAGCACTCTGGTGCTTTATTCGTTTGTGATTGCAGCCGGTGTCTATCTTGGCAAACTGAAGGTGGCCGGAGTCTCGCTCGGGGTTACTTTCGTGTTGTTTGTCGGTATCCTGATGGGCCATTTCGGCTATGTTGTGAATTCAGAGGTTCTGAAGTTCGTTCGCGAATTCGGCCTTATCCTGTTTATTTTCTCGATCGGTCTGCAGGTTGGCCCCGGTTTCTTCTCGTCGTTCAAGAAGGGTGGGATGCTGCTCAACGGGCTTGCGGTGCTCGGCATTGTTCTCAATGTCGTGATCGTGCTTGCGATTTTCTACATCGAGAATGCTCCGATGGAGGCTCTTGTCGGCATCATGTCCGGTGCGGTCACCAATACCCCCGGTCTTGCAGCCGCGCAGCAGACAGTCGGCACACCCGATGCGATCAACACGATGGCGATGGGTTATGCAGCGGCCTATCCGCTGGGTGTCTGCGGTATCATTGGCGCAATGTTCCTGATAAAGGCTGTGTTTAAGGTCAATACTCAGGATGAGATCAAGGCGATCGAGGATGAGTATGCGAGCAATCATGCCGCTCCCAACATGGAGACAATTCAGGTGACCAATCCTCTGATCGAGGGGAAGACAATGAGAGAACTCCATGACATCATACAGTGTGACTTTGTCGTTTCGCGCCTTCTGTCGGCTGCTACCGGCGAGATCACAATCCCTGTCTCGACCACCGAGGTTCATTCCGGCGACAAGCTTTTCGTAGTGATTTCGCAGGATGACACGGCCCGTTTCGAGTCAGTTGTCGGTCCGGAAGTCGAGATGGACTGGGATGAGGCTACGCCGAGTCAGGTCGTTTCGCGCCGCATCGTGATCACCAAGACAGAATATAACGGAGTCGCTCTCGGCTCGCTCCGTCTGCACCAGGCCTATAAACTCAACGCTACGCGCGTCAACCGTGCGGGTGTCGATCTTCTGGCAGCAGCGAGTCTGCGTCTGCAGATGGGTGACCGCATCACAGTCGTAGGCGATCTGAACGACATCAACCGTCTGGCCGCACGTCTCGGCAACTCGATAAAGCGTCTCAATGAGCCTAATCTCATCACGATCTTCGTCGGAATCATGCTCGGTATTATTGTCGGCTCGATCAATGTCGGCTTCGGAATGAAGCTCGGCCTTGCCGGCGGTCCGCTTGTTGTCGCAATCCTTCTGAGCCGTTTCGGCTACAAATTCAAGCTCGTGACCTATACGTCGTCGTCGGCATCGCTGCTGATGCGCGAACTCGGTATCTGTCTGTTCCTTGCGTCGGTCGGTATCAGTTCGGGCGCGGGATTTGCCGAAACGGTGTTCAATTCGACCGGTATGTGGTGGGTGATCTGGGGTTTCATGATCACGTTCATTCCCCTTATCATTGTCGGCTGCATCGCCCGCGGAGTCTACAAAATCAATATGCTGACGATCATGGGTCTCTTCTCGGGAGGCTATACGGATCCCCCGGCGCTTGCCTATGCCGGCGGTTCGACAGGCAGTGACGCACCTGCTGTTGCCTACTCGACGGTCTATCCTCTGACAATGTTTCTCCGAGTGGTTGCCGCCCAGGGTCTGGTTCTGGCTTTCCTCTAAGAGCATGAATCTGAAACATACAACCAATAACTGATAACGAGAAAAACGGCTTTGTCGCCCGGATGCGGGCAGCGAAGCCGTTTTTCTGATTTTTGTGTCGAGGAGCCTGTCGGTGTGGAAGCGATCCACAGAGTCAGGCAGTCCCTGAGGGAATAGATAATTATTCTATGTCGCTTTTAAGTGTCTGAAACTCTCGGATCTTTGCAACGAGCTGGTCGGCCTGGTGGACACCGAAGCCACGCCATGCGGGTTCGCCATCGACGAAGAGAAGCAGAGTCGGGATCGACCTGACGTTGTAGCGCTGGGCCAGTTCGGGATTAGCGTCAACATCTATTTTAAGGATTGTCGCCTCGTCGCCGACGGTGTTTTTCACCTGATCGATGATCGGAGACTGCATTTTACATGGTCCGCACCATGCTGCATAAAAATCAACAAGTGTCGGCTTTTTACTTTTGATGATGTCGTTGAATTCGCTCATGATTATTGTTCTGTTATTGGATTTGTAACGTTATTTATATGGGTGTAAGAAGTTTTTTTCGTGTCAACTGGGTTTGATCGAGGCGCGGTCCGCGGCCTGTCGGGGGGCAGTGTCTCGTAGAAGGATAACAACGCAGGGAGCCGGATGGTTCTGTCGGCGGGGGCGGAGTGGCGGTGGCAGTAGCCGCATATCCGGCGGGCGGATCTGTAAAGGATCTGTAAAGTATATGAAAACATATTCCTGGAGATGTCGACAATGTTGCATAATTGGTGGCAATCCGTTATTTTTGCAGAAAAATAAACAAAAACTATGCCATCATTAGACCTGAGCGGGATGGGTGTTGCGCTGATCACGCCGTTTCGCTCCGACAAATCAATAGACTATGAAGCGCTCGGCAATCTGCTGGACTATCAGATAGAAAACGGCGTCGATTATCTGGTCGTGCTCGGAACGACATCGGAAAATCCCGCGCTCGAACCGCATGAACGCGAGGAGGTCAGCCGTTTTGTGGCCGAACGAGTTGCCGGCCGAGTGCCGCTGGTCCGTGGATGCGGCGGCAACAACACGGCAGCCGTTGTCCGTGAACTGCAGCAGATTGATCTTTCGGCCTATTCGGCGATTCTGTCAGTAGTGCCTTATTATAACAAGCCTACCCAGGAGGGATTGTATCGCCATTTCGAGGCGATCGCGAAGGCTTCGCCGGTGCCGGTTGTGCTCTACAACGTTCCGGGCCGTACGGGAGTCAACATGACAGCAGAGACGACCCTCAGGCTTGCCGCCGATTTTTCGAATATCGTTGCGATCAAGGAGGCTTCCGGCAATATGCAGCAGGTCGATGATATCATCCATCATAAGCGTGCGGATTTTCAGGTTATTTCGGGCGACGATGCGATCACGTTCCCGCTCATAACGCTTGGCGCAGTGGGTGTCATTTCGGTCATCGGCAATGCTTTTCCGAAGGAGTTTTCGAGAATGGTCCGTCTGGCGCTTGACGGAGACTACAGTGAGGCGCGCCGGATCCATCATCGCTTTGCCGATTTGTTCCGTCTTCTGTTTGTCGACGGAAATCCGGCGGGAGTCAAAAGTGTGCTCCATGACATGGGCATGATCGAAAATGAATTGCGCCTGCCGCTGGTTCCCACGCGTCTGGCAACGGATGAAAAAATCAGGAATTTTCTCCATACGCTGTGAGGCCGTTCGGCAGAATCCCGTTGCGCGAGTGGGTTGCGCGTGCGGAGTCCGAGTGGATAAATAAATCTGAACGATATTTGGCAAAGTGCCCGAAAAGGTGTAACTTTGCATTCGGAAAGCCATAAACCGGCCGTTTTGTGCGGTTTCGGTTTCTTAAGGTCCGGTAGCTCAGCTGGATAGAGCATCTGCCTTCTAAGCAGACGGTCATGCGTTCGAGTCGCATCCGGATCACACAAAAAGGGTCGCCCTCATCTGCGGGCGGCCCTTTTTGTGTGTGTCTGTGTGTCGGGGGGAGTCGTGACTTAATTCCAGAATTACGAAGGATGGTTTGTGACTATTGTAATAGTCCTCATTTATGTCTATATTTGCTTCTGGAATGACAAAGGAAGAACTTGTAGCACGGCTACGCGACATAGAATGGGACGATTTCGAGGTCAAGGCCGCGAAGTCTGACCTGCCGAAGAACATCTGGGAGACCGTCAGCGCTTTCTCAAATTGCTCCGGCGGTTGGATTGTGCTTGGAGTGAAGCAGTCTGGTCGCCTGTTTGAGATTGTCGGTGTCGATAACATCGAAAAACTGGAACAGGACTTTTTTGGCACACTCCGTTCGAAGAAATTCAATGTTTCACTCTTTGCCACGCTCCATCGCTACGAGATAGACGGCAAGAATGTCATTGCGTTCTATCTGCCGTCATCAGAGGTCAAGCCTGTTTATTTCGGTTCTCTTGAGAACACATTTATCCGCATGGGAAGCGGCGACCAACGTGCCACCCAGCAGGAAAGGCAGATGTTGCTAAAAATGTCGGTGTAAATGTCGGTGTAAATGTCGGTGTAAATGTCGGTGTAAAATTGAGCGATACGCAAATAAGAATACTTAATATCATTAAGGAAAATCCAACAGTAACCCATTCTGTTATAGCAAAAACGCTTTTGATGACAACGAAGACAGCGGAGAGAAACACGAAGATACTTCGC
The DNA here is from genome assembly GCA_029051965.1 of Paramuribaculum sp. Classification (GTDB taxonomy): domain Bacteria; phylum Bacteroidota; class Bacteroidia; order Bacteroidales; family Muribaculaceae; genus Paramuribaculum. The sequence continues at coordinate 12,959 of JAIDJZ010000040.1, forward strand.
GATTTAGGTCTGATCAGACGAGAAGGAAGTGATAAGAAAGGGTTATGGATAGTCTGTGAGAAAAATTAGTCGAGTCGCATCCGGATCACACAAAAAGGGTCGCCCTCATCTGCGGGCGGCCCTTTTTGTATGTGTCTGTGTGTCGGGGGGAGAGGTGTCAGAGTCGGTCGAGGAGGCGGGGGCAGAGGATGATCGGATCGTGGGAGGGACCGATCCGTGGGTCGGCGGTGGATGCGGTCCAGATGGAGTCGATTGCGAAGAAGTCGATGGCCGGAAGTGTGGGGGATGTCCAGTGGGCAAGTCGTGCGGCAAACCATGTGCGCCAGCGTGTGGCATAGAGGCCTGACAGGAGTCCGGCCCATTCGCGGTGGGAGTAGTCGTGGAGGCTGCCGTTTTCAGAGGCAGTCCGGTTGCCCCATGTGGTTATGAGTGTCCGGGCGTCGCGTTCCATTGCGTCAGCGAGGTCGGGGGTCGGCGCGGCGTTGCGTGCCGAGCGAATCCATGTGTCGACGCGGAATTGTGGAGTGGTGGCGAGGAGTGTGTCCTGCATCAGCAGCAGTGACATGAACCGGTCGGAGGCGCGGCGATAGGCTGAGCTGTCGTTCAGTCGCGCGGCTTCGGAGAAGTTGCGGGCTTCGATGCGTGCGGCTTCTGTGATTGCCTGTCGTGTGATGTCGACGAGGTCGTAGCGGTAGTGGGGATTGTCGGCGAGATGTCGTGCGGCGGAGGCGAACAATCGTGCGGCGCGGATGATGTCGCGGCTGTCGTAGTAGGGTTCGGCGTTGGCCCAGGCTGATGCGTTGACGGGGTTGTCGGAGGGTCGGGCGCAGAAGGGTGATTCGGTTGTGCCCTGCTGGCGGTTGGAGGCTGGTGCGCCGTAGACCGAGTGTGCGAGGAGAGTCCATGCGGAGTCGATTTCGGCCGGGATGCGGGTGGAATAGCGGGCGCGGAGATAGGAGCGCAGCCAGCTGTCGGCAGTGACGGAGTCGGGCATCCAGGGGAGCGCGCAGGCGAGTTCGAACATGACGGGGTTGTTTTCGATGCCTTCCATTGTCAGTCCTATGCCGGCGGGCGGCGCAGAGGAGTGGCATGCGCGGCGGTAGTCGTCGATGACGTGGGCGAGTTTGCCGTGGAGTCCGACGTTGCCTCCGAAGTTTAGCAGCATTGACCAGATCCACGGGTGGCCGAGGTGGCCGCGCGATGACCATTGTGGCGCGGTCTCGCAATGGAGGTCTATTACGGTCAGCCGGTCGGGACTTATGGCCTGAAGGATTTCAGCCCGCGGGTTTTCCTGCCATCCCTGAATCAGCCAGACGGCGTGGGGTGAGGCCTGGAGCATTGCGCGTTCGATCGCCCGGGCCGCAGCGGCGAGGTCGACGCCTTCGGTGTTGCCCCCTTCGTGGAAGGGATCCATGCTGTAGAAGTCGGCCGGTCCGAAGAGGCGTTGCTGCTCTTCATAGTAGATGCGGGCAATGCGTGAGAACGCAGAGTCGGTCGGCAGGAGGAATGAGGGTCGGTCGTAGGCGCACCATTGACCGGGATCGGCCACATTCAGTCCGAGTGTACGTCGGGCGTCGGCTGGCATCATTCCGGAGTAGCCCGGGAGAACCGGATTCATGTCGAGCTGGCGCATTGCTTTGAGGATGTGGCGCTGAAGCCTGATGCTCCGGTCGAGCATGGCGCGGGTCATAGGGGTTCCTTCGCCCTGAAGGTTGTTCATTAGCCACCAGGCCTGATAGGCCGGAGCGGCTAAGAATCTGTCGATGCTGTCGGCAGGATAGCCGAGGCGGCGCAGGGTAGCATCCCAGACGGCGTCGGTGCCGGTTATGGCGAGAGGAAGGTTGATTCCGTGGAAAGCCATCCAGTCGATTTCCTGCTGCCAGCGCTCTTCGTCCCAGAAGGCCATCGAATAGGAGTGGGTGCAGTAGTTGAGATAGTAGCGCAGATGCTGGCGGGTCGAAGCGTGGATTGTTTCGGTCGGAAGCGGTATGGAGTCCGGCAGGGCCGGGCTCATGCAGTCCCATGTGAGCTGCACGCCGACGAAGCGGTTGAGGTAGTGGTGGATGCCTACGGCGGCGCAGACTCGGTCGCTGGCTGTGATGCGTGGGCGTCCGTCGAAGGAGTCGATCGTGAAGAAGTCGGTCGAATCGGGCCGGAGCTCGACGGTCAGTTTCGAAGAGAGGCCCGGCAGATTGCGGTCCATCAGCGCTGTGAGCGCCGGATCGCCGACAGCACCGGCAAGGAGAGCGGTCAGCAGGAGAATGAGAGAGGTCGGGATGCGTAGGTTCATTCGGAATGGGGTGTTTTTTATGCAAAGGTACATAAAAAAGCGCTTTTTTATGTACCTTTGCAATCAGACGTAACTCTGTGGCCGTCGGTAGTTGCCCACGGCCGCAGGTTTCAGGTTCTGACAGCTAACCGAATCATTATAAAAAATCAAACATATGAAACTGAAGACAATATTTGCGGCGGCTGTGGCGCTGGGACTTCCGGCGTCGTCGCTTGCTTGCACCGGGCTTATCGCGACGCCCGGGGCATCGGCCGACAGTTCGGCTCTGGTCACTTATGCGGCGGATTCCCATACGCTTTACGGCGAGCTCTACCATAAACAGGGTGGCAAGCATGAGAAGGGTGTCATGAGAGAGGTTGTGGAATGGGACACCGGCAAGCGTCTCGGGGAGATTCCGGAAGCGGCGGTGACCTACACCCGTATCGGCAATATGAATGAGCATGGGCTTGCGATCACGGAGAGTACGTGGGGCGGCCGTCATGAACTGGCCGGCAGCGGTCTGATCGATTATGGTTCGCTGATCTACATAACTCTCGAGCGTGCGCGCAATGTCCGCGAGGCACTGGATATCATGACCGGTCTGGTCCGTGACTACGGCTATGCGAGCGAGGGTGAGACTTTCACAATCGCCGACCCGAATGAGGTCTGGATCATGGAGATGATCGGGAAGGGAAAGGATGACAAGGGTGCGGTCTGGGTGGCACGCCGTGTGCCAGACGGTTATATCGCCGGTCACGCCAACCACAGCCGTATCCACAAGTTCCCGCTGAAGGACAAGAAGAAGGAGACGATCTATTCGCCCGATGTGATCAAGTTCGCGCGTAAGAAGGGCTATTTCGATGGTAAGGATGAGGATTTCTCGTTCTCACGTGCCTATGCGGAATATGACATGGGGGCTCTTCGCGGGTGCGACGGCCGTGTCTGGTCGTTCTATAACCGTTTCGTGCCTGATATGGACCGCTATCTTCCGTGGATACTGAAGGGGGAGGGCGAACCTCTGCCTCTCTGGGTCAAGCCGACGAAGAAGCTGACGGCCAATGATATGAAATGGATGATGCGCGACCATTTCGAGGGAACACCTCTCGACATGACCAAGGATGTAGGGGCGGGAGCCTATAAGGTGCCGTATCGCTGGCGTCCGCTGACCTATAAGGTCGATGGCGCGGATTATACGCATGAACGTGCGATCGCTACCCAGCAGACCGGATTCTCGCTCGTGGCTCAGCTGCAGGCGAAGGCGCCCGAGTCGATGAAGGGGATTCTTTGGTTCGGGGTCGACGATGCCAATACGAGTGTCTATGTCCCGATGTACTGCTGTCTGACCGAGGCTCCCTATGAGTATCGCGAGGGCAACGGCGATCTGCTCAACCTGAGCTGGGATGCTGCGTTCTGGGTGACAAATTTCGTTGCCAATCAGGCTTACAACCGCTATTCGCAGATGATTCCCGATATACGTCGTGTTCAGACGGCGCTTGAGGATTCGATCGAGCAGGAGGTGGCTATTCTCTACCGCGAGGTGCCCTATCTCGAAGCTGAGGCCGGGCGTAAGCTGCTGCGTGAACGCAGTGCCGACTGGTCGAAGAAGTGCACGGACGCTTATCGCGCGCTTGGCGAGCGGCTGCTTGTCAAATATCTGGACGGCAACATAAAGAAGGAGGATGAAAAGGGCAATTTCGCCCGCACTCCGGAAGGAATGCCCGCTTCGCCCGAGTTCGGCGGATATGACGAACGCTATTACCGTTCGATTGTTGCGGATCCGGAGGGCGGCGAGCGTCTGAGGGTCATTGAAGTTCCACAGTCAGACACCCCGACGAAATGAAAACGAAAGAGATCATCTGTAAGATAGATGTGTTTGAGCCGGCTGAACTGCCGGAAGATGTCCGTCTGCTGGTTGAGGAAGCCCGGACGGCCACCGAACGCAGTTATGCTCCCTACAGCCATTTCTGTGTCGGAGCGGCTATCCGTATCGACAACGGTGAGATTGTGGTCGGTTCGAATCAGGAGAATGTCGCCTATCCTTCAGGAACTTGTGCCGAGCGTTCGGCGTGTTTTTATGCGCATGCGCGCTATCCTGAGGCAAAGTTCGTCGAAATCGCCATTGCTGCGCGGGGCTGCGACGGAGAGTTTGTCGAGAATCCGATTTCGCCCTGCGGCGCCTGCCGTCAGGCTCTGCTTGAATATGAGGTTCTGGCAGGAAGAGGGGTGACGGTGTGGCTTGTCGGACGCGACAAGGTCTACCGGTTGCCGTCGGTCGCATCGCTGCTTCCGCTGGCTTTTACGGATTTTGACTGAGAATAACAGTTATAATAAGAGCCGGTTCCCCAGCATTAACAAATATTGGGGAATCGGCTCTAATAGTTGCACTGTGTCTGGAACTCGGTTCCGGCACAGTGCTTTGTTTTTTTGGGGGGGGGAGGATCAGTCTGCGGGAGCGAGGATGATGACCGGTTCGGTCAGAGGCGTGTCCGGTGCGGGTGGAAGTGCGGAGAATGTCAAGGCCCGGAGGGGGACAGTCTGACCGGGCAGGGCTACGCGCAGCAATGCGTTGTCCCACGGGTTGAGCGGCGACTGCGAGGCGAGAAGTGCGGCGACACCCATTGTCATGCGCA
>JAIDJZ010000400.1 GCA_029051965.1 Paramuribaculum sp.
GTATAAAAGATTTTCGTTCACTTACTATCGTTTAAATTTGAACACTTACTTATACATACATGATACTACGCAAAAATAGTCAATTCGCCACTTCCGGCCAAGTTTCCTTAATATTATTTAAAATCTCGGATTCATGGCAACCTTCACTCCTACCCTTTGTTTTTACCATGAAACAAAACGAAACACTCTAAACATTAAAAGAAACTTTCAATATTATGGAACGACACATTAAATTGGCTGATGTAGAAGCCGTGGTCAGAAATATCTACGAAAAATTCAAAGATGCGGAAACCGGCGGAGAGGTCGATCCGAGAATCGCGGATGCCGATCCCTCGAAATTCGGTATTGTCGTGACACTGACCGACGGACGCACAATTGAGGTCGGCGACACATGTGTTGCGGCTCCTATGGACCGCCTTGCACTTGTCCCGGTGATGGCTGTACATCGCGAACAGAAACTCGGCCAACCCCACAAATGCCAATGCGACAAAGGGGTTGCCATGCAGGACAGCTGCAAATGTCAGAAACCGGAAGGCCTCAATGTCTGTCCCAAAGCATTGCGTCTCGTCAGCAAAATCCAGCCGAAGGACGACGCCGACGGCAAATATGACGTAATCGAGAACATGATCGTCGACATGATGGGGTCAGCACCGGTCCTCAACGACTCGCTCTTTGAATCGATGTCGAAAACCAATGTCGAATCGGATGTCGAGAACAAACTTGCGGCTGCGGGTATCGAACTCTACGACAGCGCGCCGATCGTGATCTCGACAACGACAAAACTGCGCTCACTTCAGGCCGACCTGAAACAGATGGCAATGATGGGCGCAACGCTTGCCGCCGACGGACGCAACCCGATTACCGGAGAATATGCCTTCGACGGTGAGATTTCGCCTAAGGTCGTGGCATTCATGGCTGTCAAAGGACCGCGCCATCTTGCAAAGAAGTGGCTCATGAAAACCGGTCTGCCGGCAATGAGCAGTTTCGGCGGCACAATCATGGGTGTCTATCCGGGCGTCATGTCGATCGCGGCCTATTCGCCAGCAGTCAATCCCGACGGCGTTTCAGTGAAAGCCTACAAGGCAATCCACCACATCATGAAACAGCTTGATCTTAATGTGTTCGACAGCGCTAAAATAGTAATTGACTGACCTATTATAAAAGAAGGGGTTAAAGGCCGGGGCAACGTCATTGCCGACGTTGTTCCGGCCAACCGCGTAGCGGGTCAGAACTTCGGAGTGACTGCAATGAAGAATTCAAAGTTGATTCCGGGCATGGGACGGCTGAGCACCGAAAGATAATCCTCATTGAACAGATTGTTGACGGCCAGTTTCAGCTGGAGGTCAAGCGGTCTGAAAGAAAAGACTTTCTCCAGTGAAATATTATTCATGTAATAGTCGGGCAGATAGCCGGAGATCGAGAGATCATTGCTCGACATTGTGTAGCGCCGGCTGTAGTAGCACCATTTGTAGAGGAGCGCCCATCCTCTGTGCTGCACACGGGCGGTGAAAGAAGAAGAGTGGACCGGGACATACGGAAGCTGCTTGCCAACCGACAGGTCGGCCGACGACATCTTATCGCCGATGTTGACAGAGGGAGTCCAGGAGTAAGAGGCATTGAAATCGAAAAGCCAGCGATCGAGCGGACGCCAGGCAATGCAGGTTTTCAGTTCGACTCCATAGGCATGAACCCGCTTGACATTGCGCGGCGAGAAAAAGCCTTTGGTTGTCGGCAGCCATATGATCCAGTTGTCGATTTTCGAATCGAACCATGTCGCGCTTCCGCTGAGGCTGAAATGGTCTGCCTCGCCGACAAGGCAGCTGAGTCCGGCATCATAGGTGTAGCCCTCCTCGGCCTTAAGATCCGGATTGCCACCGGGCATGAAGTAAAGATCATTGAGCGACGGAAAACGATGGTTGCGCGTGACCGATGCTTTTGCCATCAGGTTACCTTTCCGGCTCAGAAGCGCATCGACAAAGAAGGCCGGAACAGGAGCCGCCCACCGGTCGCCGAACATCTCTTCCCTGACAATCATCGACATCCCAAGCCATTGTGTCGGCTGCCACTTTGCCGACACCGAGCCGGAGAATTCGACACGTGCCTTGTCATAACCGATCCGTTCAGACTCCGTCGGCGAGACAACCGACGAGCGGTCGGTGCTTCTGACAAAATGCTGATAGAGCGAGGCCGACGCAGTGAAATACCATTTGCGGGAGGGTGTGTACTCCCCTTCAGCCTGCCCATAGACAGTGTTGACCCGCGAGCGCGAACATGTCATCGTTGCCATCGGCGCTCCGGGAGCCATTTCTCTGCGATAGTCGTAGGCGAGCCATGTGTTGACATAGCCGCCCCTCAGTCCGGTTTTCCAGCTCGACCGCGAATGATCCCACGAAACGACTCCGCGGAACGTCCGTTCGCGCTGACGGTTGTCGAAGTCCGTCTCGTCGGCATAGTCGGTCGTCAGCATCGGAAGCTCACGGTTCGAGTTTACGAACCATGCGCTCATCCCGAAACGATTGCCTCCTCCGGGGGTAAAATAGACCTCCTGAAGCAGATGGAAATCCTTGAACGAACCGCTACGGTTTCGCTCGGTCGGATTGTATTGCCCGACGATATTGTTGTCATCGTCATAGATATTCAGCTTCTTATCGTGGTTTGTGTATCTGAAGTCGTTGGGCGACGAGGAATAGACCACACGCGTCGATGTCGCCCAGCGGTCATTGCGGAATGTAATCCGGCCGAACTCATCAAAAGTACGGAACGAGCCGATTCCCTGAATATACCCCAGCCCGAATCCTTCTGGCATGTCCGGCGCGGTTCCGAGCTTCACAAGTCCGCCGAGACCGCCTCCGGCCTCGGTGACCGACGACGAACCGTGGAGAAGCGAGGCCCGGTCAACGAAAAATGACGGAATTGTCGAAAAATCAGTCATCCCGAGCCTCGGATTGTTGATCCGCATTCCATTCCAGCTCGCCTGGGTGTGAGAGGCAGACGTT
>JAIDJZ010000401.1 GCA_029051965.1 Paramuribaculum sp.
TGCACGACCGAGGCCCGCCAGAGAACGTAGTCGGCAAGGGTCTGTCGGATGATGTCGATGGATGAGGGGGTGTTGCAGAGGATGAGGCGCTGGGGCTGACGGCGGGCGCGCTGCCGCTCGAGGTGGGCTACGGCGCGTCGGGCGTGGGGATGCAGGCGATAGCCGACCCAGCGTTCGAACTGGGCGGCGTAGTCGCGCTTAAAAAGGTGGCGCGGACGTGGGGGGATGTATGGGCGGGGTTGCAACATATCGCTGCAAAGATAGGCAACCATTTCTGCGGATGGTTGCCAAATTCAATATTAGGGCGGTCCGTGATAACGGCTCATCCGGGTGGAAAAAGCGAGGCGCTGTGTCGGAATTTGTGGGTTCTGACACAGCGCCGTGGGCTGATTTTATCTGTGGGATGGGTTATTTTCCGCAACCGCAAGCGGAGTCACCGCAGTCGGAATTGCCGTCGCAGCCGCAGTCGTCGCCGCAGCTTGAGCATCCGCAGCCACAACCCTGAGCGGGCTGGAGTTCTTCGGGAGTAGCGTCGCGGACGAGTGTGATTTTTCCTTTGAATCGAACGTCCTTGCCGGCGAGAGGGTGGTTGAAGTCCATTCGGACGTCGGAGTCGGTTACTTCCTTTACGATTCCGTTGATGCGGAATCCGTCGGCGGTCATCATGGGGAGCACGGCTCCGGCTTTGATTGCTTTGTCGTCGAATTTTCCGTCGACTTCGAAGATGTCTTTGGGGAGTGTTACGATCTGTTCGGGATCGTAGGGGCCAAAGGCTTCGTCGGCAGTGACTTTAATGTCGAATTCGCCTCCGGCTTCGAGTCCGTCGATGGCGAGTTCGAGGGGTTTGATGACGCCCTGTGTCACGCCGAAGATAATGCGTTCGGGGTCGTCGGCGGAAGTCTGATGGACGAGTTTGTCGCCTTCGGGGGTCACTTCATAGAGGTCGTAGCCGAGCTCAACATATTTTCCGGGTTGAATTTTTTCCATGTCTGTTTATTATTGTTTTTGGTTGTTAAGTAAATGTTCAAATTTAAACGATAGTAAGTGAACGAAAATCTTTTATACAATCTGCTGCTTCTTTTCTGCCGCTTGCGGATTGTCGATCAGTCGAATATCTCGATATTCTCCTTCCCTCCGCACCGGAATCGGCTAAAAAATAAGCTCGCATATTGTATAAATTAAATTTGAACACTTACTTAGGTATTAACAAATATCATGCCAAAGAGTTGGCCTCGACAGTGTCGCGCAGGTTGCGAGTTGCTGCTGTCAGGAGGTCGAGGACGAGCTCAAAACCGTCGGCACCATCGTAGTAGGGGTCGGGGACGTGGTCGCAGGAGGTGACGGAATCGAAGAATTCGGCCATCTGCAGAATTTTTTCCTGGGCTTCGGGAGAGGGGGCGAGACGTCGGAGGTTGGAGTAGTTGGAGTTGTCCATCGCGATGATGAGGTCGAAGTCGTCGAAGTCGCTTTCGGAGACCTGACGGCATCGGTGGTCGAGTTCGAGTCCGCGTCGACGTGCGTGGGCTCTCATGCGAGGGTCGGGTAGCTGGCCGATGTGGTAGCCGCCGGTTCCGGCTGAGTCGATGATCCATCGCTCTTCGGTTGAATTTTCAGCGACAGACTGGCGCATGAGTCCTTCGGCAGCCGGGCTGCGGCAAATGTTTCCGAGGCAGACGAAGAGGATTCTGACGCGTCGTGGATCGGCGATGCGTGAGATGGCGCGGCGGATGCGGGGGTTGTCGTAGAAGTTCAGCAGGTTCATTTTTTCAGAGAGTGGTTGGTTTTAACACGGATAAACAAGAAAGAAAATAGGAGGGAATCTAAATGCTCTTTTGGAGGGTGTTTATGATTATGCGGGCGGCGTTGTCGGAAGCCGGTGTGTCGCCGAGGATGCGCCGGATTTCGGCGTAGCCTTCGGTCTGGCTGCGTCGGCTGCTGCCGCCGGGGAGTATTTTGGCGAGCCTGTCGGCGACGTCGTCGGGGTTGCAGTTGTGGAGGAGCATTTCGGGGATGACTTCGCGTCTGGCGATCAGGTTGGGAAGAGAGACGAAGGGGATTTTGAGGATCCGGCGCATGATGCTGTAGGTCAGGCGAGATCCGTTGGACCGGTAGCAGACGACCTGTGGCGTCGATGCGAGAGCGGCTTCGAGAGTGGCCGTTCCGGAGGTGACGAGAGCTGCAGCGGCGAAGTGCATGAGGCGGAATGTGTCGTTTTCGACGCGGGGGAAAGAGGAGAACCGGTCGTAGAAGCTGGGGTCGATGCCGGGTGCGGCAGCGATGACCGGCTGGAACCGGGATGTCTGATTGCGGGCTACGGAGTCCATGACGGGGAGGTTGTTG
>JAIDJZ010000402.1 GCA_029051965.1 Paramuribaculum sp.
GAGCCGGTTATGCTGAGGTGGGTGCCGTGGACGTTTATGCCGTCGTCCTGTGATCCGCTGAAGTTGCAGTGGTCGATTTTTACTTTTCCCCGGCAACCTGAGAAGTGGAAGAAGTCGGCGAATCCGGCGTTGGTGCGTCCGGAGTCTTCGATCGGCGAGCAGTCGATTCGGGAGAATGTCAGGTTGGTTGAGAACTGAGAGAGGAGTGCGAAGTTGCCGAGATAGGCATATTTGATGTCTTCGAGGGTCACGTCTGTGCTCCGGTTGATGAATCCGGGGTGTTCAGTGCGGAATGAATGTCGGATCTGATAGGTGTCACCGGGGCGGCAGTCGGGAGCCTGGTCGAAAGAGATGCGGATGGTGCCGGGTGCTGTTTCACGGATTGTCCGGGCGTTGTCGAACGGCAGCTGACATCTGGTTGCGGTTCCTTTGTCGGGCTGGTGGATCTGTGCGATTCCTCCGGTGAATTCCCATCCTTCGCCGAGCCAGTAGAGTTTTCCGTCGCGTATGTCGTAGCGCGATTTGTGGTGGACTCGGGCGGTCAGAGTCGAGTCGGTCCGTTCGGTCACGGTCATTTCGGTTACGGTCGGGTCTGCGGCGTCGATGGTCAGTCCTTTCATTGTTATGTTTGAGCAGGAGTCGATGACCCAGAGGGTCATTTCCCCGTGAGTCAGGAATGTGGCTTTCGATCCGCCGTCGATTGTGATGTCTTTCAGCCCGTGGAGCAGAAGCCCGATGTGTTTGATGTCGGTCGGGTGTTCATATTCTGCGGCAGAGTTGCTGCCTCTGTAGGGGCGTCGGGTTGCTTTTTCTTTTGAAAAATTGTAGGTCCCGGGTTCGAGTTTTATAATTACGGGTTCGCTTGCGGCAGATGCTTTTCTGAGTGCGTTTGCCAGTGTGGCGGTTGCATCGCCTTTAGGTGCTTTTACGGTAATTGTTTTTATGGCAGCGGCCGACAAGACTATTCCGGCCGACAGGATTGCGGTTGTGAAGAATCTGGATAGGTTCATGGTGTTCGTTTTTTGGGGTGGGTGAGAAATATTTATCTGTTGTGTCAGGGGAGTGACGGGATCGTGAAGACGAATCGTGAGCCGTCGCCTTCGTAGGTCGTGTCGACATAGATTTTACCCTTGAGCTGGACTGCGATCATTTTACAGATGCTCAGTCCGAGGCCGTTTCCCTGGGTCATTGGCGACAGTTTTTCGAAGCGTTCGAAGATGAGCTGTTCCTTTCCGACGGGGACGCCGATTCCGGAGTCTGTTACGGTGAAGGTTGTCGTGCCGTTTTCGGTGTCGACGTGGCATGCGAGTTCGACAAATCCTTTTTCGGTGAATTTCAGTCCGTTTGACAGTAGGTTGACAAGGACTTGCTCGACTCTCCGTGCGTCGGTGTAGAGGACGTGGGGCGGTTCGTTTTCGTTTGCCCTGCGAAGATCGCCGTGCGG
>JAIDJZ010000403.1 GCA_029051965.1 Paramuribaculum sp.
TGTGCGAGACGGAGGTTTTTAATCATGAAGGAACCCTCAATATTAAGAAAACCACAACAACAAAGGATTGAACCCTAATCATCGGATACATCAATCCCAAGAATCCGGACTACTACTATGCGATCATCGACTCGACTTACTGGTGCTACGGGAAAGGCACGGTAAGGGATAAAGCGTCGCCGGATAAAAAGTGCGTACCGTTTGACGATTTCATCAAACGGTATGATTTCCTCCTGCATTTTCGCCCGAACAAAAATCTTGAAATAATAGACTGCGGTGAGATTTGTGACGCTCACTATAAGGGAGACCCGTTCGAATATCATTATGTCCCGGCGGGCTGCCCCAGGGGATTTATGAGATCTGTCGGAAGATGGTATGAAAAGAAATCAGATTCCACTTCGGTAAGCACTCTTGTGACCAACAATGGCGACCGAATCGTCTCAACATACAGTCTAAGAGACGCGCATTCAAAACTGATCTCCTTTTTTTATAACAGAGAGCCGGCCGACAAACTTTCGGAAATTGCAAAAAAATTCCGTTTCTTCGACAAACGTGGCAATGAACTCTTCTATAAAGAGCCGGCCAAGGGGGATTCGACAGACTCGGATGTGATATATGTCTACGATAAGTCCGGACAAAACCGATACACCTGCCGCTATGCAGGCGGACTGATACGTGAACATCTGTTCCGAACCCAGCTGCATCCTCAGGGCGTCTTCATTCCGGCGCTCCCCGGCGACTCGATTGTCTCCGAGACCTCGGACGGGTCCGTGATCACCCGCGTCTATGCCAACGGCGACCGCATCTGCAGCGCCAGCAGTGAGAAGACCTACTCGTCCGACAAGGCGAAACCGATTTCCGGAACTCTCCATCGCAAGAATGCCCTCATTGAATTCAAGAACGACTGCCTTGATGCCTACTTCAAAGCGGGCTATTTCAAAGGCTGTTATGTGGAGTCGGTCACAGCCGAGATGCGTCTGCTGGATTCCGATTTTCTTCTGGGTGTGGAAAACCTCGAAGAGTTCATCCACGACGCCACGTTCTATGATTCCAACAAAGAACTCGCCTATATTCCCAACAATTACTACGGCTCCCCGATCGACCACAGACTGCAGAAAAGCATGGAACGAAAGTATCATCTGAAATATGGCAGTAAGTATGTCGAGGCCGCAAAAGAAGGGAGATTGCTGATCGGAACGCCTGAAGCAATGATGAAGGAGATTTTCGAATACTCTCTGCAATCAACCAACGGAAGCACAAAAACCTATATCGTGATCGTAGCACCGGCTTCGCTGACAGAAGACTGGAAACTAAGCGCGGTTCAGGATTTCTACTTATCCTATAATGCCTACAAAGCCTATGTGACCTGCCGCAACGGAAAGGTTGTCCGCATCTCCGCCATGTAGTGATCCCGCGCACACACACCGTCGGCCCGCTCTCTCTGCTCCTCAGATGCAGCGAAAGCGGGCCGAGATATAAAATGGATCAAAGTGGACCAGTGTTTCAGGGGGTTAAACACATTTCAGCTATTGTCCGGACCGGTAATCCTTCATACTTTTGCAAGTGGTCATCCCAATCAGACCAGACTAATACCAATTATTAATAATTAACCCTAACTGAGACATGAAAACGACAACAGGTATTCTTTCGCTGTCCGTAGCGCTTCTGACAGCCTGCGGAGGTAATTCCGGCAACAATGTGACCGCTCCGACCCTCGACACGACAACTACGGCTGTCTCTTATAAACAACTGACCATCCCGACGATATTACCCTTTTAGATATCGTTGTG
>JAIDJZ010000404.1 GCA_029051965.1 Paramuribaculum sp.
AAAGAAATCACAGCGTAAGACACGATGAATAGAATGTACATCAGCAGCATGTCTTCACCGGTAATGCGACGATGGTGGTCCTGCAATTTTTCTCCGGTCCACCATAGGTAGTCCCAGATGTAAAACCGATATATGTTGGCTTTCCGTTTCATCTGCTCTAATCTCTTTGCGAAGATAGAAATATTTTCATAGATTAGCGAATTCCCAAAGGATTAAAGTCGAGAATCAAGATAATTACGGTTTAAAAGGCAATTTTTTGTTTTTTGCGTGGGACATTTTTGCAGATCGCGAGTCTTAGGGGATAGGAAACAGTTTCTAAACGACCTATTGGCTGCGCAGACCGATCGATCACCTCTAACGAAGTTGAACCTATTAAATTAAACAAAAACGATGGATTTATTTGCGATTAAGGCAGGCGTTCTGGCGTTTGTCGTGGCCCTTGCTATTACTTCATGCAGCAAAGAGGAGTATACTCCGCTCAGCACAACGGCTAAGGCGTGTGCGGTCGAGATAGAGTGTGTCGGGGAGGCTGGAGAAAATCTGCTTGCCGACAAATCATTTTCCGAAAAAGTTAAAGTCGAGGGCGAGGCGTCACATTCCAGTATTCCTTTTCAGATCAGAAACAACAGACTGTGTTTTGATGCGGAGCTTCCGGATCAGAGCGAGATGGAATGGTCGGAAGGCAAACGGGACGCTGTCGGTGTGTCCCGAATGACTCTGCGGTTCGGCAAGCATAAAGCGTCATTGAAATGCTATATGAGGTATGTCGCAAACCGTCCTCCGGCTGCTGCCGGTGGCAGAATGACATTAGAGTCACTGGAATATAACGGGGCGACTTATCGCCGGAACGGAGGTTCGGTTGCGTTGCGCCTTAGTTTTTCCAAAAGCGGCGGACTGATGCAATAATTGTTGTGCGGAATCCGTTTTTTCATGTAAAAAGACGGAGCTGAATGTCTAAAACTCAATTGAAGCGGATGATGGCGGAAATGACCGCCGAACAGATTTCGGAAATGGTGCTCGAACTTTATGCGGCACGTCCGGAAGCGAAGGAGTATCTTGATTTTTTTGTGTCTCCGGATATTGACAGGCGTCTTGACAAGGCGCGGAGTGCGATACGAAAGGAGGTCGGACGTCATTCGCGGGGCCGCAATAAGTCGCGTTCGACGAAGGTGCGGCGCTATATCAAGG
>JAIDJZ010000405.1 GCA_029051965.1 Paramuribaculum sp.
TGTCAGCGCGACCGACTCGAACGTCAGAAGCAGGTCGCTCCGCAGCGGGCGTCGATCGCTCCGACAACAATGGACGAGGGGGTCCACGACGGCCACTACCTTCTGAGCGAATATATAGCCGACTTCGTCAGCGACGGGCGTCCATTCTCTTTCTTTATGAAGCTCCGCGCGCAGGGCGAGAGGCGTTTCGGAGTTATTGCAAACGACTATAAGGTCGGGGCCGAGTGGTCGATTGCCAAAAACTATGGCAAAGGACAGATCTACGATCTTACGCGTCCGCTTTCCGCATCATGGACCACACGTCCCCGCGACTTCTCCGCGATCCCGGCTCTTCACGTTCTGTCGTTTTTTGCAGAAGAGAATCTGACGGCTCTTTTAGGAGGAAGCCGCCTCGAGTTGCAGGCGGGAGTGCGCTCGTCGCAGTTGCCGTCGCTTTCGAAAGCCTATTTTCTGCGCAACAGGGTTTATTTTGATCCGCGTCTGAATCTTGTCGTTACGTTGCCTTCGTTTGAGGCTGCGGGCCAGCAGTTCAGTCTTTTTGTCGGGGGAGGCTGGGGAGTGACCACAAAAATGCCGACGGTCGACTATCTCTATCCTCAGCTCCACTATAATGACCTCGTTCAGCTTAACTTCTACCATATCACCGACCCGATGAATCTCTCTCGCGTCAGTCTGCGCACTTATATCGAAGATCCGACCAACTATGAGCTTCGTGCCGCCAGAAACCGGAAATGGGAAGCGCGAGTCGGTTTTGACTGGGGCGGCAACAGATTGAGCGCTACATATTTTGAGGAGCGGATGACCTCCGGATTCAGATATTCGCGTGTCTATCGACCATATGAATTCCGCCGCTATGATGCTTCGGGACTCGACGCGACTACACTTACGTCGCCTCCGGATCTCAATGGGCTTCCCTATGAGGATCTGACTGTGCTCGACGGGATGAGCCGCGTCACCAACGGCACACGCATCGAAAAACGGGGCATTGAGTTTCAGCTCAACACGGCGCGATGGCGGCCGCTGATGACGTCGCTGATCGTCAGCGGAGCGTGGTTTCGTTCGCGCTATTCGAATTCGCAGATGCTTTTTTCGGCAGTCAGCGATGTTGTCGGCAATCAGCCTGTCAGTGATCTCTATGTCGGGCTGTATGATACGAACGATGGACGCATAAATGAGCAGTTCAATACAAACTTCACTTTCGACACTCAGATACCGCGCTGGGGGCTGGTGTTCACGACCTCCATCCAGTGTATGTGGTGGATGCGCACAACCCGTCTGCGCGACAAGGGGACTCCCGATTTCTATCTCTCAGCGGCCGACGGACAGCTGCATCCGTTTACCGGGGATTCCGCTTCCGACGTCATGCTGCAATATCTCGTGAGGCACTACAACGAAGCGTCCTATCTGACTCAGGAGGTGCCGATGGCCATGTATCTCAATCTGAAGGCGACAAAGAAGATTGGCCGCTGGCTTCGCATCTCGGCTTTCGTCAACCGTATAATCGACTATCTGCCGGAATATGTCAGCAACGGGCTGACGGTGCGCCGCAATTCGGAAGCCTATTTCGGAATGGAACTCAATTTCACACTATAGTCATGACAATCAAAAAAATAATAGAAATGCTTAGAGAAACTTTGAATTTAACCCGGGTAGAGATGACGGGAAACTGCAAGGAGATTGTGCGGAATACGATGGCCCTTCTGTCGCTTATTCTGTCGGCAGCCGGTCTGTCGGGATGCGACGATTCGTTCGGCGACAGCTCCGTTGCCTCGACGGAACTGATTCTTACCGTAGCATTGCCCGACGAGGCTTCCGGATCGACGCTGACCGACGAGGCTCTGACGGTGCGCAATGTCGCGACAGGGCGAGAGGAGATCTATTCGTCAACATCGGGCATCTCACTGCTTCCGGGGCTTTATGACCTGACTTATGAGGCTGTGATGGTTCTGCCTTCAGGTGCGGAGTCGACATTGCGCGCAGCCGCGACATCGGTTCGGATCACCGGAGTGTCGGCCGCCATATGTCTTGAAGGATACTACAATATCGAATCCGATGACCTGATCATAGCCGAGGTCTTTTTTGCCGGTACTATCCGTAGTTCCGGCAATCAGTATCAGGGCGACGATTACATCAAACTCTATAACAACACTGACCATGTCATCTATGCCGACGGTCTGACGATCTTTGAATCGAAGTTCACGACGACCGAAAAGTATGAACACACGCCCGACATCATGGATGAGGCGATGAATGTGCAGGCACTGTATACGGTTCCGGGCAGCGGTTCGGATCAACCTGTCGCTCCGGGCGAGTACTTTCTTATCTGTGATACCGGAATCGATCATCGGGTCGCGAATCCCAATTCGTTTGACCTGACCGGCGCCGACTATGAGTGGTATGACGTCTCGACGTCCCCCAATAATATGGATATTGATTCGCCTCTTGTGCCGAATATGGACAAATGGTACTGCTACACGCGGTCTTACTGGGTGCTCCACAACCGTGGTTTCAAGGCCTATGGAATCGCGCGTATCCCCGTTGACCGCGACACATATCTGCGGGATTATACTTATCGCTACGACTGGATCATTGTTTCGGCTGCCGGAACATTCCCAATGACGGCCGATTCCTACAGGATTCCCAACGAATGGATTGTCGATGTGGTCAACTGCAGCGTAGCTTCGGAATATGCATGGAATCTATGTGCGCCGTCGCTTGACTGCGGCTGGACATCCTGCGGCACAATCGATCAGGACAAGACCCGTTATTTCCATTCCGTACGCCGCAAGATGCTCCGTCTTGACGACGACGGCAACCCTGTGCTGAAGGATACGAATAATTCAACCGTAGATTTCA
Organism: Paramuribaculum sp.; assembly: GCA_029051965.1. GTDB lineage: Bacteria > Bacteroidota > Bacteroidia > Bacteroidales > Muribaculaceae > Paramuribaculum. The sequence goes on from JAIDJZ010000405.1 coordinate 2,857, forward strand.
ACTCCGATTGTATCGCGTCGGAGATCGAGCTGCAGGGCACGGCGATGGATGCCGACGGAACTCCATGCACTACTCTGACTTATGACGGCGTTGTCCCGGTCGACCGGTCGCGTTCTCCACGGTGGCCGCTGACTTCCCGAAAATTCTGATTCTGTTTTCTTTTTGCGATGGACCTGATTTCTGCAATTCTTCTTTCCGTTTCATTAATGCCTGCCGATAGTGCGATGGCATCGATTGCCGCGCCGGCCCACGAAAACCCCGTCGTGCGCCAGTGGATGATGTCTGAAAGTCAAAGCTCTATCGGTGGCGGCTACCACAACAGACGTCTGAACCGGGCTGCCGATTATCAGCAGGGAACCGGCGACGACTACTGGGCGATCGGTGCGGAAACCTATCTTAAGCACGGGACCTCGACAATCTGGGGTGATGCTTCATACCGGAATGGACATCAGCGTTCCGTTGTCTGGAATGAGACTGCGGACGCAGACCTCCTCTATCCCTATCTGACAGCCGATTCGGTCGGCGGCGATCTCAATTCGGAGCGTTATCGCTTTGCCGGAGGATATGCCGACTGCCGCGGTGACTGGGCCTGGGGGGCTTCGATTTCCTATGATGCAGGACTTTATTACCGGAATGTTGACCCGCGTCCGCGCAATGTGACAGGACTGCTTGCCGTGTCTGCCGGAGCGGGGCGCCGTATCGCCGGAAGCTATTTCGGAGCATTGTCGCTCAACTATGCCAAATACAAGCAGACGGACGATATAGATTTCGTCAGTCAGCTCGGGGTCGAGAAAATCTACCATCTGACAGGTCTCGGCAACCACTATTGCCGTTTTGCCGGAGTCGGAGCTGAATCCTACTACAATGGCAACCGCTACGGGCTGACGGCCAATCTCTATCCCTCGTCGGGACGGGGACTTGCTCTGACGGCCGATTTCTCGCGGTTCACATTCGATAAGATTCTGACGGCTCTCAATAAGCTGCCGCTTGTCAGCGTGTGGCACAACGCCATGACGCTTCAGGGCGTCTGGATGATGCCCGGTCGCGTCCATGACTGGGCTGTCGGGGCCGGGCTGGAGGTCTATCGCCGCCACGGGCGCGAGAATGTTTTCGGGGATGCCTCTTCGAATGTCTATCCCCTGATCGCCTCCCTCGAGATGTATGCCGACAACGCGTGGACGCCTTCGCTGACAGCATTGTGGCAGTTCCATCCCTCAGGACCTGGGTTCTTTATGTCCGCTCAGGTCACCGGGCGCTGGCTGCATCGCGCCGAGGTCTATTCCTCTCCGCGTCGCCGGATGCTGACCAACCGGCTCAACCTTGAGGCGGAGGCTCTTGTCTCATGGCCCGTAGGCAGCCGGTGGAGAATGACCGCTGCCGCCGGGGCGGCCATGTTCCGTCCGTTCGGCTGTTCGTTGCGACTTGATGAGGCCGAGTCCCAGACCCCGGCCGGTCTGATAGCGGTCGAACGCCATCGTTATGACACTCTTTCTTCCGCAGCCTCCGACTTCAATCTTCGGTTCGGAGCGCAGCGGCGTCTCTGCCAGCAGCTTGAACTGGCTGTGTCTGTCCGCTGGGATCATGAATTCTATGTCTCATCGATCCGTTCAAATACCCTCTCGACCTCACTGTCCTTAGTTTTTTGATAAGTAAGAGTTCAAATTTAAACGATAGTAAGTGAACGAAAATCTTTTATACAATCTGCTGCTTCTTTTCTGCCG
>JAIDJZ010000406.1 GCA_029051965.1 Paramuribaculum sp.
TCGTCTGCAGCGTCAGATGTGGATAAGATACAGATATCAAACGCACTGAATCCCGATATTATGCGCCGGGTCGTTACTCGCTAATTTGATGAATTTTGGTTGATTTACTTTTGCAGACTTTGATAATTCTTTCTATACTCCAGTATAAAGCCACCAATACAAATTGCAAAACCGAAAGGATAGATAGATAAATAAACCAGTTTGCACCATCTAAAAATCCGCCTCCTGAATTAAATCGTTCACAGCAACAACAAATAGCATATGTACTTGTAATAGCTATATTTATAACCGCTCCTAATTGATGCCTTTTAAGGAAGAAAGGCAAAAGAGCCATAATTGGCTGACAAACGACGAAAACAAATAAAGCATCATCGTTATACTTATTCATTATTACATCATAGACACATGAAGCTACTATTGCAACTTGCGCCACAGCCCACAACACCCAAAATATCTTCTGCCACTTCTTCATTTAAGCAACTTTCTACCGTTGTTTTCACTCTCCAATATGCTCATTTGATGTATAGCTATTTGGTTCAGTTTCATAAGTCGCTCGCTTTGCGGCATACCTTGTCCGATAAACACTGCATTTAAGTTCTCCATGTTTGAAAGGCATATAAGTTCGTTGATTGAAGCGTAGTCACGGATATTGCCTTTCAAATCCGGATTTTCTTCTCGCCATTGGCGAGCCGTCTTACCGAACATTGCCACATTGAGCACATCGGCTTCGTCTGCATAGACATACGAAGCCTGTTCGCGTGTGATTTCTGCCGGGAGTAAATGAGTCTTTATCGCATCAGTATGAATGCGATAGTTGATTTTCGACAATTCGCGTTTTGCCGACCAACCAAGTTGCTTTAATTCATCTGTTTTAAGCCGTTGAAACTCCTCAATAAGATACAGTTTGAATGGAACGCTTATGGCAGAACCAAATTCAAACGCGATATCCTTATGCGCGTAAGTGCCACCGTAGCGACCTCGTTTAACGGTAATGCCTATGGCATTTGTACGCTCAATCCATTCAGTAGCGCTCAATACAAATGACGGCAAACCTGCGCTCATTCTAAAGTGGTCAAATTCGACCACTTTAAAATTCGGGTTATGAATAATTTCCCATGTTCCAAGAAATTCTATGGTGTATCTGTTGCGTAACCAATTCTTTATAATGTCGGCCGAACGGTTTTCACCATCTTTTGCAGTCGCCATATCGGTGAGTGATATAAAATCTTGCTCATTGACTGTCAGGACCGTTACTGGGGTATTTTGAACGATGATTTTAGCCATAAGATATTGAAGCCTATGATAATCTAATACAAAGGTACAAAAATTCCTGAGATTCAGAGTATGTTTACTTTTAGCACGAATTAAGAAATACATTGCGCTGTTTGAAATTCTTCAGGTCATCAGAAAGAGTCTTTTTGGCGCTTTCAGCCAAGTTTCGGCAGTCGCAATGTGGCAATTGCTCCTTTCTCAACTCGCTGAAATCACTCAAAAATCCATCTTTATGCTAACCTGAGTTAAAAGTAAACATACTCTCAGACATGTGCCGTGTCTTTTCGTGGACTTATCATTCAGTTGCGCGGGAGTATAATCGCTAAAGATTTCTGGCTTCCAGCCAGTCGAAGATCGCTTTGAAAGCTTCGGCGCGGACGTCGGGCCTCGAGAGGATGATGTCGTGGAGTGCGTCGCGGACAGTTACGTCGGTCACGTCGTGGCCGATCTTTCTTCCGGCTTTCGAGATCGCTTTGGCATTCAGGACTCCGTCGGATTTTGCGAAGTCTTCGGGCGAGTCACCGGGATAGGCTGATTTGTCGGAGTGGAGGATGAGGACGGGAACGGTTATCTTTCCGCGTCGCAGGGCTTTCTGCGCTATGTCGATCGCTCTGATCCAGGCGGTGTCGACGTCGGGCAGTCGGTCGGGTTTCCAGTCCTTGCGATAGAACCATTCTCCGCCGTGGTCAGCGGAAAGGGAATGAGCGTAGCTTTCGTCAGGGCTGTTTCTGACGGTTATCGAGGGGATTAGTCGTCCGAGCGAGCGCAGTGCGGGGATTCCAAGTGCGCCTTTTATTCCGGGGATGTTCCATGCAAGGAACGGGCTGTTGAGGATCAGACCTTTGATCCGTCGGTCGGGGTCGGTCTGCATGTAGAGGGCTGAGGTCAGTCCGCCGGTTGAATGTCCCATCAGGATTATCTGTTCGATTCCGTCGCGTTCCATTGTGGCGAGTCCGGCCTGCAGGTCGTCGAAGTATTCGCGCAGATCCCGGACTTCGAAGGGGCGTTGTCCCGGCATGAGGCTTCGTCCGTATTTACGGAGGTCGACAGCGTAGAAGTTATAGCCGTGGCGTGCGAACTGTTCGGCCATCTCTTTCTGGAAAAAATAGTCGGAGAAGCCGTGGATGTAGAGGATTCCTTTTTTTGATGGCGTTGAGGAGAGTCTGCGGATGACTGAGCATCGGACCGGGCCGGAGTAGTCCGTTCCCTGATCGAAGATCATCATGTCGAATCCGTGGCCCATTTCGTCGTCGGGCATCCATTCGCCGGTCGAGAGTCTGTTATGATGTGTCATGGTTTGCGTGGGGGTGGATTGAGGGAGTTGTAAAGTTACGAATTTTTAAGTAAGTGTTCAAGTTTAAACGATAGTAAGTGAACGAAAATCTTTTATACAATCTGCTGCTTCTTTTTTGCCGCTTCCGGATTGTCGATCAGTCGAATATCTCGATATTCTCCTTCCCTCCGCACCGGAATCGGCTAAAAAAATAAGCTCGCATATTGTATAAATTAAATTTGAACACTTACTTATCCGGAATGAGGCCGGTCCGCACTGTTATTTCATAGCGGGGCGGCTGGGTGGGGCGTGTCGGCGGGCTGAAAAAGCTCCTGCTCTCCGGCTGAGTCAGGATCGGAGAGCAGGAGGGGGGTGATTAAATCAACATAACGGTTTGGAAAACCGCTTTTATTTCAGCAGGCGAATG
>JAIDJZ010000407.1 GCA_029051965.1 Paramuribaculum sp.
ACGATCAGCTCGCCCATGCCGCGTATGCCGTATCCCATGAGGCGGCAGCAGTCCATTGCAGTGACATTGCCGAGGAAAATGCCGAGAAACATTGCCGAAGCGATTCCCAGAGTGAGGACCAGAAGCACGTTAAGACCGCTCAGAGCCGAAACGATCACGAACAGATATGGGAGAACCATCCACGGATTCGAGCCCCGTCCCGTTACTGCCAGATCAATGTCGCGCCCGAGAAAAAAGTAGATCATGACCGAAATAATGGCGGCGGGGAGCACCATACGCAGATTGGCGCGGAACTTGTCGGACATGTCGCAGCCCTGGGTGCGTGTTGCGGCGATAGTCGTGTCGGAAATAAACGACAGGTTGTCGCCGAAGAATGCTCCGCCGAGAGCCGTTGCCACGAACAGTGCGATATTGCCGCCACCTTCAATTGCCAGTTCGACGACAAGTGGGACTATCGCCACTATTGTGCCGACGGAAGTGCCGATGGCGAGCGAGATGAAGCATGCGGCCATGAATATGGCCGGCAGTATAAGATGCGACGGGAAAAGCGACAGCGTCAGCTCTACTGTCGCGTCAATAGCGCCGATCCCTTTGGCAAGCGATGCGAAAGCCCCGGCCATGACGAAGATCCAGACCATATAGAGGATGTTCGAATGTCCGGCAGATTGCGAGAAGTATTCGATGCGCTGGTGCAGTGTGCCGTCTTTGCGGTCTATGACGATGCCCCATGCCGATGCCGCAAGCAGAGCGACAGTGATAGGCATCACATAGAAGTCGCCGATGATGAGTGAAACGGCCACATAGAGCAGCAGAAACAGCAGGGCCGGCGACAGTGCCGTCAGGCCCTGACGGATCGGTATGCGGGTAGCGGTCATTACGGGACAGAGTTGACGTTTCTATGAAAGAGGGGAGTAGAATGTGGTGAATGCATGGATGATATAGTCGACATCGGCAGCCGAGCCGGTTTCGCGGACTGAGTGCATTCCCCATATTGCGGCACCCATGTCAACTCCGCGAAGATCGATCTGCGACGTCAGAATGTTGCCGAGCGTCGATCCGCCGGCAACGTCGCTGTGGTTGACAAAGTACTGGACGGGAACTCCGGCGCGCTCGCAGATCGAACGGAACACGGCTGCAGAGTCGGCATCGGTCATATATTTGCAGTTGGCATTGATCTTGATGACAGGGCCGCCACCGAGAGCCGGGTGGTTGGTCGGATCCTGCTTTTCGGGGTAGTTGGGGTGGAGGGCATGTCCATTGTCGGCGGAAATCATGAATGAGCGGGCGATTGCCTGCTGATAGGTCTCCTCATTGCCGCCGAGCTGTTCGTTGATGCGCCGGAGGAGATTCATGAGCAGGGGAGAGGCTGCGCCCTGTTTGGTTCCCGAGCCGGTTTCTTCATTGTCGAATATCGCCATGATCCGGTTGTGGCAGGGATCATCGGCCGACTCTGTCAGAGCTGTAAGGGCCGCGTGAGCCATCGAAAGGTCATCGAGGCGTCCTGCCGAAATGAATTCATTGTTGAGACCCACGAGGCATGCCGGTGTTGTGTCATAAAGCGACAGGTCGAAGTCGAGAATATCCTTTTCCTCCACACCGAGTTCGGCGGCAAGAAGTTTCAACAGCATATTGCCGCGCTCCAACGAATCGTTGACAATAGCCATGACCGGCAGCATGTCTTTCTGACGTGACAGCGGGTTACCGTCGTTGACCCCGCGGTTGAAGTGGATTGCGAGATGAGGAATCGTCAGAAGCGGACGTCGGAAGCAGACCGTGCGTGCTGTCGGTCTGAGCGGATCTTCCGAACGGAGAATCACACGGCCGGCCAGCGAAAGCGGACGGTCGAACCATGTGTAGAGAATCGGACCTCCGTAGACCTCCGTGTTGAGTTTGACTACGCCGTTCTCGCATCGGATCTCTGCGTTAGGCTTGATTCTGAAGCAGGGCGAGTCACTGTGTGCCGAGATGATTTTGTAGCCGGATGAAACAGTGGCCGACAGATTGAAGGCTATTACGGCCGAACCGTTCTTGGTGATGTAATATTTCCCTCCGGGTCTCAGATCCCACTTTTGAGCCGGATCCAGCTGCTGGAAGCCGGCCTGGTCAAGCCGGCGGCAGATCTCGTCGGCGGCAAGAAAGTTGACAGGGGAAGAGTTTAGGAATCCTATGAGGTCGTTGACGTAGCTTTTCATCTCGGTAGTTATTATAGGTGGGGGATTTTATAGTTTTTTGTCGGTTTGTTCAGGAACTCAATAGTCCTCATCCTCGAGCACACCCGACTGGACCAGTGCGTTGATCGCGCGGAGCTGGTTGCAGAGGATGCGGCTCCAGTAGTTTCGGAAGTCTTCGGCGACGGAGTCGACCGCATTTTCAATAAGGGCGACGGGCGCGTCGCGCACAGTTTCAACGAAATTATAGAGAACCTGCATAATGTCAGTAAGACCCTCGGCGATGCTGGCGGCTATGGGGGTATCGCTGAACTTCATATCCTCTTCGAAGACTTCGAGATATGTGTCGTGCTCGCCCATTAGCGCTGCAACCGAACTGCAGACTGCGTTATAGAGATCTTCATCCATAGCCGGTTCGATAAAATCGTTGTCGGAAAGGCCCGACGGACGGATGTCCGATGCCGAGATATAGATACGCGGAAGCAGGCGGAGCATCGTCCGGGCGAAATCCGCCGGTGTCGAAGTGGCCGCATTTTCCATTGCCGCGCAGAACTCGTTGCTGAGGGCGATAAATGCAAGTAAATTCGGGGTTAGTTTCGATTCTGAAGACTCCATATATCGTTTTGGGGAATGAGGGTTGTGGGAAAAAATCGTTTGAGGCCCTATGGGACGTAGAGATTGTGGCGGCGAATATAATCCGCAACGCCCGGCGGCATATAGAGATCAATCCGCTTTTCCGACCGGAGGGCGTTTCTGACAAATGTGCTTGAAATCTCAAAGACCGGCGAATCAACGGATGTGACTCCCTTCGGAAGTGTTGTCCGGTCGATCGGATAGCCCGGACGCGGATAGACGATCGGGCTGAACTCACGTATGATCTCTTCGCTGCTGCGCCAGCGGTCGAAAATGTTCCAGTTGTCCGATCCTATGATCAGTCTGACGCGGCAGTCCGGATAGAGCGTTGCCAGCTTCCGCAGAGAATAGATCGAATAGTTGGGGCGGGGCATCGTAAGCTCGATGTCGCAGGGCTCGACCCCCTTGACACTTGCGCATGCGATCTGTAGCATTTTCAGCCGGTCCGACTCCGACGGATTCCCTTCAGCCTGTTCTTTCAGCGGATTGGCAGGTGAGAGCATCATCAGGACACGGTCGACGATTCCGAACTCTACAAGATAAGAGGCCAGAAGCATGTGGCCGATATGGACCGGATTGAACGATCCCCCCATGACACCTATTTCGGTCCTGTTTTTCAAGATTCTGGTTTGCCGGAAGTGAAATCGATTATCAGACGCTCGGTTTCGTCGACTGCTTTGTCGAGACAGTCGTTGACAACACGGCAGTCATAGGCCGGAGCGAATCCGAGTTCATATTCCGCTTTGCTGACACGCTGGTCGATCGCTTCGGCCGAGTCAGTGGCACGTCCTTCGAGACGGCGGCGCAATTCCTCGACAGAGGGCGGAAGTATGTAGATGCTCAGAGCTTCATCGCCGAACATCTGCTTTACTCTGACACCACCCTTGACGTCGATATCGAGAACCACGATTTCGCCTCTCTCGGCGCGCTGGAGAATCTCGCTTTTGAGCGTGCCGTAGAAACGGCCCGGATAGACCTCTTCAAATTCAACGAACTCGTCATTTTCAATTGCCGCCTGGAATTCTTCAGTCGTGATGAAATGATAGTTCACGCCATTGGTCTCACCCTCTCTCGGCGGCCGGTTCGTTGCCGAAACTGAAAACTTCAGATCGACATTCCCGCGGTCCATGATCTCGCGGATGATTGTCGACTTTCCGCAGCCGCTCGGCGCGCTGATGATTATGATTTTGCCTTTCATTCTGTTGATGGAATCAATTAAAGCACATTAAGAACCTGTTCTTTGATCTGTTCGAGTTCGTCTTTCATTCTGACGACGATCTTCTGCATCTCGGCATGGTTGCTCTTCGACCCCAGAGTATTGATCTCGCGACCCATTTCCTGACTGATGAATCCGAGTTTTTTGCCCTGACCGTGGTCAAGACCGAGCGTTTCCATGAAATAGTTCAGATGCTGTGTCAGGCGCTGTTTCTCTTCATTGACGTCGAGTTTCTCGATGTAGAAAATCATTTCCTGTTCCAGACGCGCGCGGTCATACTCTACCTGCGGAAGCTGCGAGAGATTGTCGATGATTCTCGAACGGATATGCTCGACACGCTCCGTTTCATAACGGGGAATGCGTGCGAGAAGATTGCGGATGTTTTCTATTCTGATTGCGAAAAAATCCTCAAGCTTCGCACCCTCGGCCGCACGATACTGAAGAAGCGCGTCGATCGCTTCGTTGACCGCACGGACAACGGCTTCGTTGTCCTCCGTCGTGGCAGTCTGCGAACTGTCGCTCTTTAGCACCTCGGGGAAGCGCAGCAGGAGCGTATACCAGTCCGGAGGAGTCGGGATGCCAAGTTCCGATGCGACGTTGTCAATCTGTTCCTTATAGGCTTTCATCGCCGGGATGTTGAACTGCATGGACGCTTCGGCATTGAGCGATTCGATATAGATCGAAGCTTCAACTTTTCCGCGTTCGACGCGGCGGCTGATTATATTGCGCAGTTCCATCTCTTTCTCCCTCAGCAGGGCGGGAACGCGAACCGAAAGATCAAGTTGCTTGCTGTTAAGCGATTTGATCTCGACAATGATTTTCTTATTTTTGAGTTCGACAACAGATTTGCCGAATCCGGTCATTGATAGAAGCATAAGCAAGTCAAAAAAATTTCACAAATTTACGCAATTCAGAGAGGAAAAACGTAACTTTGCATAAATTTTTTTCAAAGAATGGCAGTAATTCTCAACATAGAAACCTCGACAGAGGTCTGTTCGGCCGCCCTTACGGCTGAAGGAATGGTCCTTTTTCATCGTGAAGACTTTGAGGGACGTAACCACGCCGCTCTTCTGAGTGGTTTTGTAAAAGGATGTCTTGACCATCTGCGTGATCATGAGATGAAGCTCGACGCGGTGGCTGTCAGTCTCGGACCCGGCAGCTACACCGGCCTGCGTATCGGGCTCTCCGAGGCTAAAGGCCTCGCCTATGCCCTCGACGTGCCACTGATCGGTGTCTCGACGCTCGAGCTTATGGCTGTCAGCGCCATGTTCAGCTCCGCCGACATTGATCCCGACGCATTGCTTGTGCCTATGATCGATGCCCGCCGAATGGAGGTCTACACCGCCGTCTATGACTTTGCGCTCGATGCGCTCCTCGCCCCTCAGCCGATGATTCTCGACGAATCTTCCTATGGCGAGTTCCGTAGCGGCCGCAACATCGTGATGTTCGGTAATGGCAGCGATAAGGCTAAGACTCTTTTTGCGGATGATACTGCCGTAACCTTCCTGCCGGGCATCGTTCCCCTCGCGACCGACATGCTCGCGTTGGCCGAGCGGGCATTCATGGCGCGCGACTTCATTGACCTCGCCTACTCGACGCCTGCCTACCTCAAGGACTTTCAGGCGACCAAACCGAAGCCACTGTTCTGATCCCCCACTAAGAAATCAGCCATTCATTAAGTCCGCAATTAGATTGGTGTGGGTTAATTATTAAAATAACTTATTGAGATAGGTATTGCCTAATATCGAAATGTGCTTGTGTTTAGGGAATGTATTAGCACAATCAAAGGCTATTAATTAAGTTTAATTCGTAGTCGTTAGCTATTCTTAGCTCTATTCTATTGCTTGTGGTTCTTCTATCGGCGGTCATCGGTATAGAGGTGAATATATAAATTTTTAGGTTGGTCAAAAGAAAACTTATAGACATATTTCTCTTTTGTAC
>JAIDJZ010000408.1 GCA_029051965.1 Paramuribaculum sp.
GCATCCCTTTTCAAAGAAAATTAAGAGAAAAAATCTGAAATTATTTTATTAAAAACATAAAATGTTATGTTAACAAATCGGATAAGTTGTTGGTCAGATTAAAGAAGTTTACTACTTTTGTGGAAGCAATCTAAAATCCATTATGAAAACTAACCTTAGTTCCCAAATCAAGTTAGATCTCATACCTCGCCGTTACTACGACCCCCAGGGGGAAGTTGAACTGGCAGCACTTACACGTGAAGAGAAGATCTACACCCGCATTTTCGAGACTGTCTTCGACGGCAGTTCCTATCTTGCAAACAACATTGTAAAGTACATCAACCGCAGTGTGTCCGAAAAAGGAAAATGCGTTCTCGCCCTCGGCTCCGGCATGAACACCCACAGCGTCTATGCCGAACTCATCAAACTCCATAAGGAAGGTAAAGTAAGCTTCCAGAATGTAGTTGTTTTCACCATCGCGGAGTTTTTCCCGCTGGTTCCCGACGGACCGTGTGCGCTGAATCTTCTCAAAGAGGTGTTCCTCAACCATGTCGACATTGCCCCTGAAAACATCCGCACGTTTGACCCGGCTGTCACAAAAGAGGACATGTATGAATGCTGCAAAAACTACGAGCGTCAGATCGCATCTGAAGGCGGAATCGACATCTGTGTCTGCGAAGTCGGAGCAGCAGGATCGCTTGCCTTCAACGAGCCGGGCAGCCCCGCGACAAGCCTTTGCCGCCTCGTGCTTCTCGGAAGCGAAGCTCGCCACAAAATCGCCGGCGACTACAAGTGCGACGCCGTTCCGACCACTGCAATCACGCTCGGAATCAACAACATTCTTTCAGCCAAACGCATCCTGACAATGGCATGGGGCGAAAACAACGCCCAGATCATCAAGAAGACCGTAGAAGGTCCGGCTGACGTAACTGTTCCCGCATCATTCCTTCAGGGACATCCCCAGGCAAAAGTGGTTGTCGATCTGCCCGCAGCAGAAACGCTCACCCGCATCAGCCAGCCCTGGCTTGTGACCTCCTGCGAATGGAACGACAAGCTGATCCGCCGCGCAATCGTATGGCTCTGCCAGATGACCGGCAAACCGATCCTGAAACTGACTGACAAAGACTATAACGAACACGGCCTCGGCGAGCTGCTCGCGCTCTACGGTTCGGCCTACAATGTGAACATCAAGATTTTCAACGATCTCCAGCACACTATCACCGGCTGGCCCGGAGGAAAGCCGAACGCTGACGACACATACCGTCCCGAACGTGCCAATCCGTATCCCAAACGTGTCATTGTGTTCAGCCCACACCCCGACGATGACGTCATTTCGATGGGCGGCACATTCAAGCGTCTCGTTGACCAGAATCATGACGTTCACGTTGCCTACGAAACTTCCGGCAACATCGCCGTCGGCGACGAGGATATGATCCGCTACGTCATGCTGATGGACCAGATCGCCGACAAATTCGGTTTTGACAACGAATCCTATCGCGCCAAGAGCAAGGAGATCCATGAATTCATCCGCTCGAAGAAGGGTGGAGAAATCGATCTTCCCGACGTGCGTTTCCTCAAGACGATGATCCGTCGCGGCGAAGCACGAATCGCCTGCAACTACATCGGCGTGAAACCTGAAAACGTCCACTTCCTCAACCTTCCTTTCTACGAAACAGGAACAATCAAGAAAGGCGACCTTTCCGAGGCTGACATTCTGATTGTCAAGAAACTCATCGCCGACGTCAAACCCCATCAGATTTTTGTGGCCGGTGACCTCGCTGACCCCCACGGAACCCACCGTGTCTGCACCGACGCCGTTCTCGCCGCCATCGATGAGCTGAAAGATGAAGAATGGATGAAAGACTGCCGCGTATGGATGTACCGTGGCGCATGGGCAGAATGGGAAATCGACCACATTGAAATGGCTGTTCCTATTTCTCCGGAAGAACTCCGCTTCAAACGCAATTCGATCCTCAAACACCAGTCGCAGATGGAAAATGCGCCGTTCCTCGGCGATGACGACCGCCTGTTCTGGCAGCGTGCCGAAGACCGTAACCGCGCGACCGCACAGCTCTATGAAAGCCTCGGTCTTGCTTCCTACGAAGCAATGGAAGCATTCGTACAGTATCATCCGATCTGATAAGAAACGGAATGCATAAATAACAGAATGAGAGGTTGTGTGTCAGACACAGCCTCTCATTCTGTTTATTATTATTACTGTCCGCTAAACATTTTTTGAGCGGACAGTAATATTTTTAAATAGTGATATTTACAACTGCAGGCTCATGCCGTACTGAGACAATCCCCGACAAAAACCGAGTGCTGTCAGAAACGGGCGCAAGGTCTTATCAGAAACCGGGATGTTGAGCACCTTTGCTGTCTCCGATGCGGACTCGGACAAGGCTCTCTTCATAAGTGCTGACGCAATGCCTCGCCTGCGGAATCCGGGAGCAACGGCAATTCTCGCCACATCGCCAGTCACCGGATCATGGACACAGCATCCGACCAGGTTTCCACTGACATAAGCGCCCCATCTGCCGAGGCCGGCAGCGCCCCGCATCAACGAGCCGAGACTGTTCTGCCACGATGGCGAGAAATCGCAGAATGCCTCAGTAGCTCCGAGCAATTCCGGTTCGAAACGACGGATTTCAAAGTCGCCCTCAGGCTCCTTTGCGGAACATACCAGATCGCTGCTGACGATCCTGAAACAATCATATTCAGCAGCAACAGCAAATCCTTTCCGGCGATAGAGTTCAATTGCCGGCTCGTTTTCACTGAGAACCTCCAGCAGATATTGCCTGATTCCACGTTCCCGAAGCCCGGCAACGACAGAATCAAACAGCGTCGCAGCCAAGTGTCTCCCGCGGTAAGCCGGATTGGTGCCTGTCGCGCAGTCGTAGGCGGTGGGGATTCCGTCGTACTGACCAAGTCCGGTCAGAATAAACGAGACGAGAGCTCCATTATCGAACGCGCCAAAAGAGACCTCCGGGTCAAATCCGCGACGCCGGAACATCTCCACCAGTTCCTGCCGGTCAAAATCAACGGCATATCCGCCGAACGCCTCTTCAAAACCGGTCAGAATCACATCCATTCCGACTCCGGTCAAACTACGTATTTCCATAAGAAAATATGACTAACTTAACAAGTCGGCCCGTCTGCACTTGGCAAACGGGCCGAAAACAGGTTGTCGGACCTTCCGGCCTTTTATTTAGCATTCGATTCAGGTTCGGGAGCAATCAGTTTGTAGCCCTTGCCATGAATGTTGATGATCTCGATCGAAGGATCTTCCTTGAGATGCTTACGCAGCTTAGTGATGTAGACATCCATGCTGCGCGCATTGAAGTAGTTGTCGTCGATCCAGATGGTTTTCAATGCGAAATTTCGTTCCAGAATTTCGTTGACATGAGCGCAGAGAAGGCTGAGAAGTTCCGACTCCTTTGTGGTCAGCTTGGTCACCTTGTCATCAACCATCAGCACCTGCTTCTGGGTGTCGAAAGTGAACTTTCCGATACGGTACATCGTGATTTCCTTTCCTTTCTTGCCTTTCACGCGACGGAGAATAGCTTCGATACGGAACACCAGTTCTTCCATAGAGAAGGGTTTGGTGATATAGTCATCGGCACCGATCTTAAAGCCTTCAAGAATATCCTCCTTGATCGATTTAGCTGTCAGGAAGATGATTGGAACTTCCGAATTGACAGTGCGGATCTCCTGAGCCAGCGCAAAGCCATCTTTCTTAGGCATCATCACATCGAGGACACAAAGATCATATTTTCCTTTGAGAAAAGCCTTGTAGCCGCTCTCGCCATCGGCAAAGAGATCGGCATTGTAACCCTTTGCCTGAAGATATTCGCGAAGCAACATTCCGAGGTTCTCGTCGTCTTCACATAGTAGAATTCGCAAACGGTCTTCCATAATTTTCAGTTTTTAGTTAGTGGTAATATTAGAATAAATTTTGTTCCTTTCTTAAGTTCGCTCTCGGCTCTGATCTCGCCTCCGAACGCACGCACCATCTTGTAGACGTAAGCCAGCCCGAGGCCGAAGCCTTTGACATCATGGCGATTGCCGGTCGACACGCGATAGAACTTGTCGAAGACCTTCTTAAGGTCGTCCTTGCGGATGCCGATCCCGTTGTCGGCGACAGTGACTTCGAGCTGCTTGTCTGACAGATTGCGCGTTGTTATCTTGAGTTTAAGCGGACGATCCTCATCACGATATTTCACGGCATTGTCGAGAAGATTGAAAATCACATTCGTAAAATGCATCTCATCGACATAGATGTTCGAATCGTCGGCATTGAGATCGGCTGCGATCGTTCCGCCATATTTCTCGACCTTGAGCTTAAATGTGTGCTGGATGTTGGCAATCGCAACGTTAGCGTCGACTTCCTGAAGGCGCAGTGTCGGGTTCTTATTATTGTCGAACATCGACATCTGAAGCACTTTCTCTACCTGGAAACGAAGACGTTTTGTCTCGTCATTGATGACCGTCGAGATGTGTTCAAGCATTTTCGGAGACTTCCGGACTGCATTGTCGTTCAGCATCTGGGCTGCCAGCGAGATCGTCGAGATCGGAGTCTTGAACTCATGGGTCATGTTGTTGATGAAATCGTTTTTCATCTCGGTCAGCTTCTTCTGCCGGAAGGCAACTATGATCGTATAGAGAAAAACAATCAGCAGAATGACCGTGAAGATCATCGAGGGGATCATGAACTTGACCGAATGGTAGATATAATCGCGTTTGTCGGGAAAATATATTTTTATGTAGTTCATCCGGTTTTTCGAATCATTAGGGAAAAGAGTCTGGACAAACATGTTGTTGTCGCCCGACTTTTCAGGATCAAAACCCTTCGATTCATAAACCGGCACTCCGGTGCGATTGACCACAGCGAATTCAAACGGCAGATTCAGTCCGTTGTTCGACAGTTCGGTCTTCAGAAGCGAGGCAACCAGTGCGGAATCGGCACGCTCCTCTATCGGGCGATTGCTCGACTGACTGATAATGTTGAGGATGACCTCATCAAGCAGGCTTCGCTGATAAATATACTGGCCGCGAATCACATCCTGGAGAGATCGGCGACCGCCGATCAGCGTAGACCCCGACAGCTGCGGCCTGATCTTCTCGGCATCTCCCTTAAGAGTGATGTCGCCGGTCACGCCTTCGTTGGTCGTGAACGAATACTTGACACCGGCCTGATTCTCTCCGGGAGTAGAGTAGCGCGGAAGGACCGATGACTGGATCTGAGCCACATCCTCCTCAAGATAATAGCGGGTTTCTTCCTGCTCGAGGGCGGAAGAGACCGCATAGAGGCTGCGTTTGACGCCCTCGGAAAACTGCTCGTTGCGCATCTTGACCATATTATGCATATAGACAATCTGGACATACAGCAATCCGGCAAAGGCAACTGCCATTATTATTGTGAGAAACCAGATGGTTGACTTTTTCATTGTCGAATTCTCGTTATGTATATCGCCGGGACAATCCATCAGTATCAGGCGATGGAGAATCCTCAAACGACGGCATTCAAAATTTAATGTTTATTATGTTAACACATTCCAAACCATAATTGTTGGGATGCGAATTTAACAATCCGTTTTAATTTAACATTTCGCGTCAAAATTAACATAAAAACGTGAATTCTGCAATATTTTCCACGAAAAATACATCGCAATTCTCATGAATCGCACTCCTTCCCGGATCACTCCTCATCGAGCTCCCCTTTCAGAGACTGGCGCAGACGTTCCAGACGCTCTTTGCCAGAAATGGTTCTTGACGGTTTCGGCAGGCAATAG
>JAIDJZ010000409.1 GCA_029051965.1 Paramuribaculum sp.
CGGCAGAAAAGAAGCAGCAGATTGTATAAAAGATTTTCGTTCACTTACTATCGTTTAAATTTGAACTCTTACTTATCTGTAAAATTACAAATTTTCCATGTCACGGCAAAAAACAATTATCCGACAGATGGCTGACAGAGATTCCCGGACGTATCGACCGATGTCCGAATCGAGTCGATGGTCAGTCGTCGGATTTTTCCGCAACAACGCGGGATAGCCTGATCAGCTCCAGACGCGATGCCGTCCGGCGCACAATCTCCATTTTAAAATCGCCGATCACGATCGTCTCCCCTTCCGACGGAATGAGGCCGGTCGAAGTCAGAATATAGCCTGCAAGGGTCTGATAATCGTCATCTTCCGGAATGTCGAGATGATATTCCTGACGGAGCGTCTCGATTTCGACACGTCCCGAGCACTCGAAGACTCCCGGTTCGACCTCGCGGACCAGATCGGTGGCGGAGTCATGCTCGTCGCGGATGTCGCCGAAAATCTCTTCAACAAGGTCTTCGAGAGTGACCAGTCCGGCAGTCCCGCCGAATTCGTCGACCACTATCGCCATCGACCGTTTCTCCTGCAGCAGACGGCGCATAAGTTTATTGGCCAACAGAGCCTCCGGAGCGAAGATTATCGGCTTGATGTGTTCCTTCCAGTCACTGTCAGGATTGAAGAGCTCACTGACATGGATATATCCGAGAACGTTGTCGATATCTTCAGAAAAGACAATAATTTTGCTTCGACCCGAGCGGATGAACAGATCGCATAGCTCCTGACGTGACGTCGTTGCAATATTGACGGCTACAATCTCATTGCGCGGAAGCATGCAGTCACGTAGATGTGTCGTTGAAAAATCGAGCGCGTTATGGAAAATCTTCACTTCATTTTCGACCTGAGCCGACTCAGGGTTTATTTCATCGATGTTCGTGTCAAGATAACGGTTCAGATCACCGACCGACAGCATTCCGAACTTCTGCGAATCGGTGCTGATCCCGCAGAGACGCATCAGAGAGCGGGAGAGCCAGGTGGTGAAAACCGATACCGGCCAGAGTATGAAGTAAATGATTGCCAGCGGCAATGCAATCACCTTAAGTGAGGCATAGGGATTTATGCGGAAGATCGTTTTCGGGAAGAATTCGCCGGTCACAAGGATCACACCCGTCGAGATCAGAGTGGAGATCACCAGCACAAGCGCTTCCGGCAGATGGTACTGGTCGAGCCAGCAGTTCTCGATGAGGAAAGCCGCCCCCATACCGTAGATGACCAGCACAATGTTGTTGCCGACAAGAATTGTCGAAATGAAAAGATCCTCATCCTTGTAGAAGAGATTTATGACCTTGCCCAACAGACCTCCTCGCTTCACATCGAGTTCGACACGCACGCGGTCGGAAGTTATATAGGCTATTTCGGTGCCGGAAAAAAGGGCCGAGAAAATCAGTGAGACAACGGCCAGTAGTATCCAGGTCGTGATTGTCATAGCGAGAATGGGTTTTTAGGAGTGGTCGAACGGGAGTCGTCTCTGTTTGAGGGAGCGACGATTTTGAGAGTTCCGGGATTGCGGTAGTCGACAGTATCCTTTTTCGGAGCGGCTGAACCATTTGCAGCCGTCTTGTTGCCGGAAGTCTGCGTCGAGTCCTGACGGCCGCCCGGAGTGAAATCTGCGGCAGGGAACATGCCCATGACCTTCAACACCTCATAGTTGGTCATGCGCTCGTTGGAGGTAAATCCGTATCCCTCGATGATGCGCCCCTGACGCTCGATGTGGATAAAAGAGTCGGAATAGAGCTTCTGATGGCGCTGATCCCAGTAGAGCTGCGGAGTCAGAAACTTCTCGCCGGCGATGTTGACAATCTCGACATAACCGTCGAGACGCCATAGCTGTTCATCCTTGAAATAGACAGCCGAATCGCACTTGACCTCCGCCTCTACACGAAACATATCGTTATATTTCTCGAGATGAAGTCCCTTGGGGAAATTCCAGCGGGGACGCTTGGCCTGATCATAGACATACCAGACCGGAGATTCGATCTTATAGCGGACCACTCCCGAATCCGAAATCAGAGTCGAGACGTCGGTCGTTGTCATCGTCGCAAACTTTTCGGGATCGAAATTGCCCTTGAGCAGAGTCTGCTCTTTCTCCTCACAGGAGATTAGCCCCATAGCCATAAGCAGTCCGAAAACCACCATCGGAAGAATCCGCAGCGAGGTTTCCGGACAACGTCGGTCAGATATTGTGACAGTATGCTTCATTCCGTTACAATTCGGAGAGCCGGCGGGCGACTCTTAACGAACAGACTGTTTGTCTGTTATTTAATCTTATTCTGGAAGAACCAGAGTTCGTTGAAGTTGATGCCGAGCCGTACGTTGATGTAATTCTCTTTCAGCAGATGAGGATCCGTTGCGGCACGGTGACGGTATTCGACGCCGAGGTTAATGAGTGTCTTCGACTGGAGAGCAGGAAACCCGAAGCCGAAACCGACACCGAATTCCTTCACGTTATGGTCTCCGACCATGATGTAGTCGCGGTTATAGAATCCGCCGAGACGATAGGTCACGCGGCTGAAATAGTTTCCACGCTGAGAAGGCGTAAATGATCCGCCAAGCGCGATCTTATAGCGGTCGGCAAACTTTGTTCCCTGAAACTCTTTGAGCTGAAGCGTCTTCACCTTGCTCCAGGGCTGATACGTAAAGTCTGCTTCGACGAGAAGTCTTTTCTGCCATTCGTAGCTCAGACCGGCGCCCCAGGACTCTGCGAGTTCAGCATTGCGACGCAGACGAGCAGAAGCGACAGTGTCCGGCTTTTCATCGGCATTGATGTCATATTTGGTAACCCATGCCTTTCCGAGCAGATCCTTGGCGGGCGTATAGACCAGACCGGCACCGATTCTGTGATCGCGGCCAATATCGAACTTATACTGCGCACCGAGCTGGATGCGGAAATCGCGCACCTGAATCACCTGTTCGAACAGCGACTGCGAGCCGGCATCGGTCGTGACCGTCACATCATTGATGATATTGCCGAACATGTAGCTGGCGTTGAAACCGAGACTGAATCCCTTGAATATGCGGCCGGCAAAACCTAAATAGAGCTGATTGATGCCGCCTTCGCCCTGGCGTTCATTGAGTCCGTTTTCGATCTCGGAGCCAAAAGAGTAGCTGACAGAGCTGAATGGCACAAAGCCGAGGCTGGCTCCCATGCGCTTTCCGATAGGCACCTGAAGCGTAATGTAGTCAAGTCCGCCTCCAAGACGCGTATCCGAACTTTTGACACCGGACGTGCTCAACTCGGATGAATGGTTTGAGGAAAAGTTAACCCCCATATCGAAGAGGAATGTCAGAGAGTCGGCGGCGGCATATGACGCCGGGTTCATCACATTGATCTGACGGCCGGTGCTCATGGCATAGCCGACACCACCCATCTGCGTCTGGGCGGATGTGGCATTATTGTCAAGCAGACCGTAGCCAAACTTTGAATATGGTGAACTGATCTGTCCGAAAGCCGTCGCGGCCGACAGAAGAATTGTGAATGCAACGAGAATTTTTCTATTTATTTTCATTGTAAAGTAATATACGGTTTAAGCCTATGCTGACAAGATCAGGCTCGACGCGGACGTCGAAGTCACAGAGTCTGGAGAGCTCGCTCGCCCATCCGCCGGTCATGACCACCAGCGAATCAGCCGACAGTTTTGATTGATAATATGTTATTGCGCCTATAATGCCATAGACCGATCCGAGAATCATTGCCTCGGCCGTGTCTGTTCCGAAAATGGTATCGACCGGGAGTTCGCGTGGAACGGTGACGCGCGGCAGCCGAGCCGTGAAGCGATGGAGAGCCTCGAGCCGCATGTTCATCCCCGGGGCTATGTTGCCTCCGATAAATCGTCCGTCAGGGGTGACAGCATCATACGTGACAGCCGTTCCTGCGTCAACGACCAGAAGCATCCGGCCGGGGAAAATCGATGAGGCTCCTACTGCGGCAGCAATCCGGTCGGCCCCGAGCGAAGTCCCGTAGTCGATCCGGATCGGAAGCGGAGTGTCACACTGCAGACGCAGAGTCCGCGATGCTATTTCAGAAAGAGCAGCAATCACTGCCGTCCCGCGGGTCACGACAGAACAATAGATCGCACAGTCGACATGGCCTCCGTAGGGCGCAATAAAGCCAGCGATCCCATCGGGCGTCAGCGACGTCACAATAAGACTGTCAACCATCTTCTGACCGTCCCACAAAGCAAGTTTGGCGGCCGAATTTCCTTGATCGATTGTTAAGTTAAGCGACATTTGGGGGCAAAATTACGAAATCCGAATCAATATCGCGACTTATAGGGCGTCTTTTTTGTTTTTTTGTCACTTTTTCTTGACCGGCTGCGACTTTTCTGCTTCTTTTTCGCGGGCAAGTGCTTTAGGAACAGCCATCGATACGTAGACCTGGACGGCAGCTCCGGCGAGCGTGAAGGCCATCCAGTCCATGCGCTGCGGCGTGTACCACATGAAAAACGCACCTGCACAGAAAATTATACCGACCCATATCTCGAGGCGGCAAAGGCGTCTGACTCTGAGAGACACGCCCTTGACCGAAGGCGCAAACAACCTTCCGACAAGCACCGTCAGCGCGCCGAGAGAATAGATGACCCTGACCGGAATTCCGAGGACGTGGAAGAGAGGCAACGCCGTGCCTATGACTATCAGCAAAAGCCCGATGTTGACTGCGATCAGCCATGCCTGTCGAGGCATGAAGGGAGCTTTGCGCGATGTTTTGTCTGCCATATCTGTTTCGTTTTTGACTTATTTGATTTCTGATTAGCTTACTGAACGACGTAGACATCCTCATCGGGACGCTGCATGTGGTAGTTCTCGCGGACAACCTTCTCCATCGCTGCCGGATCGGTATTGAGACGGCGCTCAAGATCCTGATAATACTCCAGTGAATCAGCCGCACAACGGATCGCCTGCTTGAGAGAATCAATCTGACGGTCATAGGTATAAGTCTCCGAGACAGAACTTGGAGAGAAGAAAAGAATATAGGATATGATCGCCACAGTCACAATAAGACTTATCGAGATATATCGACGGCACCACTGGGCGAATGTGCGGCGTTGCGGAGAATTCATGGCTGCAAATTTAATCATTTTCCCAACGCCACAATCCGTGCCGGCGCAGGCTTAACTAATATTAACTCCCCGAACGACTTGAGACCGCTCATATAGTCAACGCCCTGCCAGAGCGGGGAGCTGCCGGCAGGGCGCGGAAGGCATGGAGGGAGGCCCCTTACTGCCCGGGAGCCATTTCAAGCTGCATCCGGTGGGCCGGAAGGAGGATCTCACGGACAAAACCGGCGACATCCTGCGGAGTCACATCGCGAAGCGTCTTCTCGTAATCCGAAACCATGTCAACCCCATAGACGTGATAGATTCTCATGACCGATTCCCAGAAGCCGTTGTCGTCCAGTGCGGCTGAATAGTTTTTCAGCATATACTCCCTGATTCTGGCTACTTCATCAGCCTCGATTGCGGAAACATCTGCAAGCGAGCGCATTGTCGAATCGACAATTCCGAATGTCGCAGCGGCATTCTCGGGAGCGACACGAATATAGACAGGCATGATTGCAAGCGAGGGATCATCGCCGTTATAGCATGCATTCAGACCGATGTGGGTCTTGACGCCATAGGTCCATCCGCGCTTCTCACGCAGATCATCGCGCAATTTGTTCTGAAGCACAGTTCCTGTGATCTGGGCGAGAATCCTGTTCTTAAGATTGAATTCACACGGAGAATGATAGAAACTGTAGACGATCGACTGGGGCGTCTGCATCGGCATCGTAAAGCGGGCCGATCCGGGTGTCAGTCCATAGCGGTAATTGATATCCTTTGGTTTTTCCACGCGTCCGGCCGCCGGGAGCGAGGCGATGTAGCGGCAGACATAGTCTCTGAGAGAATCAGTGTCGAAGTCGCCCGAAACGAAGAATGCGAAATCCGACATATCTCCGAAACGGTCGCGATAGATCTCGAAAATCTTATCATAATCGACTCCGGCAACCGCTTCCGGCGAGAGTTTCACCCCGAGAGGGTGGCGTCCGTAGACATATGCATGGATCGAATCACCCATCGCAAAGGTCGGATTCGAGCGGTTGTCGGCGATATGTGATTTCTGGCGGTCGATCAGACGGTCGAAGGCTGCGTGATCCGGACGCAGACCGGTTGATTTCAGATAGATCAGACGGAATGCATCACAAAGATCGCGGCGGGAAGAGGAGGCCGTTACAGCCTCATCCATATTGTCTACGGCGACGGAGGCTTTCACCTGTTTTCCGACAAGCAGACGGCGCAGTTCTTCGGCGGAATAGTCGCCGGCAGCACTGATCGAGAGGGCATCGTTGAGAGTCTTGTATTCGGGAGCAAGCGCCGGATCATAGTTCTGGGAGAATCCGCCCTGGCTGTAGCCTGTGATCGTGACGCGGTCGGCCTGATGATCCGACGGACGGAGATAGACCGTGATTCCGTTCGACAGAGTCCATTTCTTAGCTCCGAACCGGGGCAGATCCGACTCGCCGACGATTGAGCCTGCAAGGGGTTCTTTCTTGAGAATGTCGCCCGACACAGATTTGTCGGCATAGGCCTCCAGATCGGCAGCAGACACTGAACTATAGGCCGATACGAGATCGGAAGCTGTTGTCACATCGGTCTGCGGAAGATAGGCAACCATCACGACATCGGCATCGTTCTCCCTGACAAGCGAGCGGATATAGCCGTTGCAGTCAGCCATTTCCACTTGTCCGACAACACCTTTCATCATCTTGTAGCGCTGTTCGGCCGAAAGGAGCGGCCCACCGTCGAGATAATGTCGCACATAACTGCGCGCGTAGTCGGTGTTAGTTGTGGTGGTCCGCTCCGAATAGGCCTTCTCCATCTCCGCTTTCTCATCGATTATGGCGCGCTCGAACTCGGTCGGAAGGAATCCGTGGACAGCCGCACGCTTGATCTCGGCCGACAACGCCGTAACAGCATCTCTGACACGTCCTTTTTTCACGGGAGTGCGGAGAATCATAGCCTGCTGGCCGCGCGAAAGAAGAAACTTCATGTCGCCGATGGCTGTGGAGAGGATCGGAGACTCCGGACTGTTCTCGACTTCGGTCAAACGTTCGGCAAGCATCCGGCACACCATCGATTTGACCACATCGTTGCGAAGCGATGCGATCGTATTTTCAAGCGAATCGGCAATCGAGGGATGCTTGATGTAGAGGCTGAGGGTCGAGGCCGACTGCTCTGGGTCGGTCTGCACGGACGCGATCGGGCTTGCATTTGACGGAATAGCGGGAGGATCGAACGCGACCGCACCTTTCGGCGATTTCACGTCGGACCACAGCGACCGGATCCGAGCCTCCATGTGGTCGAGATCGATGTCTCCGACAACGATGACACACTGGTTGTCGGGATGATACCATTTCTTATAGTAATCCTTCAGCTGGCGGGGTTTGAAACTCTCGACAATCTCCATGCTTCCGATCGGCATGCGGTGGCCATACGGCGAGCCGGGATAGATTTCCGGCAGAGCCTTTTCGAGAAGCCGGGAAGATGCCTGAGCGGTGCGCTGACGCCATTCTCCTTTTATGACGCCACGTTCGGCATCGATCTCTTTCGGCTCGAGAAGAAGATCGTTGCTCCAGTCGCGCAAAATGAGAAGACATGAGTCGAGGGCCGAGACTCTTGCGGAGGGAACCTCGCAGATATTATAGACCGTCTCGTCGGTTGAGGTGTAGGCATTCAGGTTGGCACCGAATTTAACGCCGAGCGACTCGAGATATGAAATGAGCGAATTTCCCGGAAAATGGCGCGTTCCATTAAAACACATATGTTCCAGAAAATGAGCGAGTCCGCGCTGATTGTCGTTTTCATTGACCGAGCCGACGCGCATAGCGATATAGAAATCAGCCTGGCGTGAGGGCCGGTCGTTGTGGCGCATATAATATGTCAGCCCGTTGGGCAGCACACCCGTGCGGACTTCCGGATCGGCCGGCAGCGGATTAAGAGCCGACGAAGTCAGAGCACTCGCCATTGCAGCGGCGGAAATGAAGATTTTTGTCAGTTTATTCATCTGTTGTTTTTAGGATTAAAATAATTAAGTAAGTGTTCAAATTTAATT
>JAIDJZ010000041.1 GCA_029051965.1 Paramuribaculum sp.
GATCATCATCGTCGGGCGTCATGAGCAGCAGTTCCGCGACGTCAGCTTCTGAGCAGACTGGCAATGAGGGTTCTGAAGTTGAAGAAAGCGGACAGGCGTCGCTTCCTGCCGCTGAGGCGTGGGCGGATTCGGTCATGTCAAAACTTACGCTCAGGCAGCGTATAGCCCAGCTGTTCATTCCCCGCTGGGATTTCAATAAGGGTGTGATCAGCAGTGCGGTCATGCGAAAGCATGTGGTTGAGGATGGTGTAGGCGGTTTCCTGCTTGGCAAGGGGACGATTGCTGAATATGCCGATGCGATCAATCAGGCGCAGAAGCAGGCGGGAGTGCCTCTTCTCGTTACGCTCGACGGCGAGTGGGGGCTGAATATGCGAGTGCCCGATTCGCCGCGTTTCCCGAAGAATATCGCGCTTGGCGCCATACAGGATCCGTCGCTTCTCGAGGAGTACGGACGGGAGGTTGCGCGCGAGTGCAAACTGCTCGGCATACAGGTCGATTTCGCACCGGTGCTTGATGTCAACTCCAATCCGGACAATCCGGTGATCGGCTACCGTTCGTTCGGTGAGGATCCCGAGCGTGTGGCAAAGGCTGGCGCGGCCTTCTGCAAAGGCATGGAGGGTGAGGGTGTCATGTCTGTCGGGAAGCATTTTCCCGGTCACGGTGACACTTCGGTTGATTCGCATAAGGCTCTTCCTTCTGTCGATCATTCGGTTGCGACGCTTGAAAGTGTCGATTTCCTGCCGTTTGTCGAGGCGGCCAAGTCTGGAATGTCCGGAGTGATGGTAGGGCATCTGCGTGTGCCGGCGCTCGATAAGAGCGGGACGCCTGCCTCGCTGTCGAAAGCTGTGACGACTGATGTGCTGCAGAAGAAACTCGGTTTTGACGGACTGATATTCACCGATGCTCTTGCCATGAAGGGTGCGGCGACAACAAATGAAAACAATTGCGTCAGTGCCTTTAAGGCGGGTGCTGATATTCTTCTTAATTCGGCCTCGCCTTCGAAGGATATCCAGGCGATGGTCGATGCGGTCAATGCGGGAACTGTCGACAGAAAGGAGATTGACCGCAGATGCCGGAAGCTGCTGGTGTACAAGTATAATCTCGGACTTGCCAACCGTCAGGCGATCAAAAAGGAGGGTCTGGCTTCGAAGATAACCAACGCGCAGACCCGAGGTCTTCTCGACCGTCTGGCCAAAGCGTCGGTGACTGTTGTCAGAAACAACGACGGACTTCTTCCGCTTGGGAATCTGTCGGAGCGCAATGTGGCGGTTGTTTGTCTCGGCGCTCCGTCGACGGGCGAATTCGCGTCGGTCTGCAAGAAGTATTCTCCGGCAGCGGTCTATTCGGTGACGAATGCGGCGGCGGTGGCCAAAGCTGTAGCCGGAGCTAAGAAGGCTGATGTGGTTATTGTCGGGGTGTTTAATACGGATGCCGTGACGAAGGATGCCTATTCCCAGCTTGTCAAGGCTGCGGGTGCGGTTGTGCCGGTCTTCTTTGTCAATCCTTTCAAGATGCAGCGGTTCAGCGGGCTTGGTGGCGCGCCGACGCTTGTTGCTGCCTATGATGACACTAAGGAGCTGCAGAGTGCGGCCGCTCAGGCTGTGTTCGGCGGAATCGGAGTGGACGGCCGTTTCCCGGTCAATATCAAAGGAGTCGCTTCGCTTGGCGAGGGGGTTGTCTTAAAAAAAAAAGATTAGCGCTGTCTGAGCCGTCGGAAGTCGGGATGAGGGGCGACCTCGAGGCGACAGTCGACGGGATTATCAGGAAGAGTCTTGATGCGGGCGCGATGCCGGGGTGTCAGATTCTTGTTGCAAAGGATGGCCAGATTGTACTTGACAAGAGTTACGGCCGTCTTGACCGCGGGACTTCATCGTCTGCTGTCGATGAGTCGACGATCTATGATCTCGCTTCGATGTCGAAAGTCTGCGGAACGCTGGCTGCGCTGATGAAGAGCTATGACCTCGGTCTGTGGAAACTCGACGACCGGGTCGAGAAATTTATTCCCGAGACAAAGGGGAAAGCCGTTGGACGCATCACGATGAGCGAACTGCTTTATCATCAGTCGGGGCTTCCTGCCATGCTCAATATTTTCCGCCTTGTCCTCGATCCGGAAAGCTACGATGGCGATCCAATTAAATATTCTGCGCGCGACCCCTATACGGTCAAGATTCAGGAAGGGGTCTACGGGCATAAGAATGCGCGGCTGAGAACCGATATTTTCTCGAGCGAGAAGTCGGAGGAGTTTCCCCATGAGGTCGCCGAGGGTATTTATGCTTCCGACAGTGCGCGGTGTGTGATCATGGATGCCATCTATAATCTGACTCCCAAGTCAAAGGGGAAGTATGTCTACAGTGACCTTAATTTCTGTCTTCTTATGCAGATTCAGGAAAATCTGACGGGAGCTCCGCATGAGGACTGGGTCGAGGCCGCCGTGTTTGATCCGCTCGGAGCTTTCTCGACGGGCTATCGTCCGCTTGAGTTCTATGACCGCGAAAAGATTGCGCCGACTGAGGTTGACCGTTATCTCCGCAAGCAGCATGTGCATGGGACGGTCCATGACGAGACGGCTGCATTTTCAGGCGGTGTTCAGGGCAATGCCGGACTTTTTTCCAATGTCGACGAGCTTGCCCGGCTGTTTCAGACGTGGCTGAACGGCGGTGTCTATGGCGATCAGAGGATCTACAGCGAGGAGACGGTCAGACTGTTTACGGAATCGAAGAGTCCGACGTGTGACCGCGGGCTTGGTTTCGACCGGCTTGTCAGCAAGCAGGCGTGGGGTATATCTCCGAAAACGTATGGTCACACCGGTTTCACCGGGACTTGTTTCTGGATCGATCCGACGCAAAATCTGATTTTCATATTCCTTTCGAACCGTGTCAACCCGTCGCGCGACAACAAGGCTTTCACCAGGATGTCGCCGCGCAATGCGGTTCTGAAGGCGGTCTATGATTCGATGGCAAAATAGGCTCTCTGGGCGGCTGTGGCTGTCGGTTCGTCGCATGAGAGGCGCGGGAGGGGCTCCGGCAAATGTTAGCAAATGTTATTTTGAAATCTTTGCAGCGTGGGAGATTTTTCGTAACTTTGTGGAAAGCGGGCTGCAAAGCCATGTCCAGCCCTTTCTAAACTGACAACCAGATGAGCGAAGATATTTTTACCGAAGAAGAATTTGACGAACTGAACGACGTAGAGGAGGCTTCCGAAGGGGGCTTCTCGTCGATGTTCGTGGACCTGTCCGATGACATTGTCCGCCAGCAGCTGCGAGGAATGTTCCAGAGCTGGTATCTCGACTATGCCTCATACACGATTCTCGATCGTGCGATTCCGCATATTGATGACGGGCTGAAGCCGGTGCAGCGTCGTATTCTTCACTCGATGAAAACGCTTGATGACGGCCGGTTCAACAAGGTGGCCAATATTGTCGGAAACACGATGCAGTATCACCCCCACGGCGATGCCTCGATCTATGGCGCGCTCGTGCAGCTCGGACAGAAGGAACTTCTTGTCGAGACGCAGGGAAACTGGGGTAATACTCTGACCGGCGCTCCGGCTGCAGCGGGTCGATATATCGAGGCCCGTCTGTCGCAATTCGCGCTTGATGTGCTCTACAATCCGAAGGTTACGAAATGGACTCTCAGCTATGACGGCCGAAAGAAAGAGCCTGTCACGCTTCCGGCAAAATTCCCTCTGCTTCTCGCTCAGGGAGTGAGCGGTATCGCGGCTGGTCTGTCGTCGCTGATTCTGCCCCATAACTTCAATGAGATTCTTGATGCGGCGATCGCATATCTCCGGGGGGGCGACTTTACGCTCTATCCCGATTTCGCAACCGGAGGGTTCATAGATGTCAACCGCTATAATGACGGCGCGCGCGGCGGAAAGGTCAGAATCCGTGCAAAGATCGAGAAGATCGACAACAAGACGCTGGCGATTACGGAGATTCCGTTTTCGACCACGACCGATTCTCTGATCGATTCGATCATAAAGGCTGCCGAAAAGGGAAAGATAAAAATCCGCAAGGTCGACGACAATACGGCGGCGACGGCGATGATCCTTGTCCATCTTCAGCCCGGGACCTCAAGCGACAAGACTATCGACGCGCTCTATGCGTTTACGGATTGCGAGCTTCCGGTTTCGCCCAACTGTTGTGTCATCTACGACAATAAGCCTCACTTCATCAGTGTCAGCGATCTGTTGCGCCGCAGTGTCGAGACGACGCGCTCGATTCTCCGTTCGGAGCTTGAGATTCAGCTTTCGGAAGTCAACGAGCAGCTCCATTTTGCCTCGCTTGAGAAAATCTTTATCGAAGAACGTATCTATAAGGACAAGGAGTTTGAGGATAGCCGCAGCAAGGAGGAGGCTATCGCCCATATCGACAAGCGGCTTGAGCCCTGGAAACCGAAGCTGATCCGTGAAGTGACTGTCGAGGATATCGAGCGGCTCTTCGAGATCAAGATGGGCCGCATCCTGAAGTTCAATTCAAGTCAGGCAGAAGAGAATATCGTGGCCTATCGCGACCGTATTGCATCGCTTCAGGATACGCTGGCCCATCTGACCGACTATGCGATCAGATGGTTTGAGAATCTGAAGGAGAAGTATGGTGCCGATCATCCGCGTCGCACCGTGATCCGCAGTTTCGAGAATATCGCTGCCGCTACCGTGGCTGAGGCTAACGAGAAGCTTTATATCAACCGCGAGGAGGGTTTTATCGGGACATCGCTCAAGCGCGACGAGTATCTCTGCTCATGTTCGTCGATCGACGATATAATAATCTTCTATAAGGACGGGACCTACAAGGTGACGCGGGTTCAGGAGAAGATGTCGGTCGGTAAGGGAGTGCTCTATGTCAATGTGTTCAAGAAAGACAGCCGTACGATCTATAATGTCATCTATCAGGATGGCAAGGGTGGCGCCTACTATATGAAGCGCTTCAATATCACCGGGGTGACCCGCGACCGTGACTATAACGTGACGCAGGGCCTCAAGGGTTCGAAGATTGTCTGGTTTTCGGCCAATCCTAATGGCGAGGCTGAGGTCGTGAAGGTCACACTGAAGCCATTGCCGCGTCTGAAAAAACTATTCATTGACGTTGATTTCAGTGAACTGTCCATCAAGGGGCGCGGGGCACGCGGTAATCTGGTGACCCGTAATGAGGTTCATCGTTTTTCACTGAAGGAGAAGGGCAAGTCGACGCTGGGAGGCCGGCAGGTTTGGTTCGATCCGGATATTCTTCGCCTCAACTATGACGGTCGCGGCGATTATCTCGGCGAGTTCGGACCAGACGATCTTGTGCTTGTCGTCTTGAAAAACGGTGAATACTATACCTCAACCTTCGATGCGGCAAATCATTATGATGACAACATTCTGAAAATCGAGAAGTATCGTCCGAAGCATGTCTGGACGGCTATTGTCAGAGATGCCGATCAGCAGAACTATCCCTATCTCAAACGCTTTACTTTTGAGCCGTCGGCCCGTAAACAGCGTTTTATCGGCGAGAATGCAAAATCACAGTTGCTTCTGCTGTCGGAGGCTTTCGGCGCAAGATTCGAACTGACGTTTCTCGAACCGGACACTTTCCGCGGCCCGCTCGAGGTCGTTTCGCCCGATTTTATCGCAGTCAAGTCGTTCAGGGCAAAGGGTAAACGTCTGACAACCTATGCTGTCGATGAAATAAAGGAGCTTGAGCCTCTCGAACTTGACGAGCCGGATGAGGAAATCGTTCCGGTCGAGAATGACGAGCCTGAGATCGTTGATGAGGATGCGGGCAAGTCGGAAGAACAGGTCAGAGACGAGATTTTGGGTCAGCAACGAATTTTTTAATAATAACCGATGGCTAAATTTTTTTTAAAGGTTTTGTCGGCAGCGGCGCTGGCGTTGATTCAGCCGGCGACTCTTTCAGCCGAAAACTGCGATTCCATGCAGGTTGTCAGACCGGTCAGCTCGCTCTATATGGTGGAGGCGGGAAGTTCACATCTGACAGATACATATCTTAGTCCGATAAAATATTCGGGCTGGCACATCGGACTCGATTATGAACGCACACAGGCAATGAGGTTTTCGCCTGACAAGTGGGTCATGCAGATGCGATTCGGACTCGGATTCGATAAGGCGCTTAATTCGCCCGGAAATCAGTCGATGCTCAGCGGAGAGCTGCATTTTTCGTGGGGGATGATGCGCCGGTGGAGGTTCGACGGCGGCTTTTCGGCCGGAGCTGGCGCATCCGCACTTCTGGATGCCGGTTGCCTCTATCGTGACCGCGGAGGTAATAATCCAGCGTCGGCCAAGGCGTCGCTGATGGCGGCTGCGACAGGCTATGTGTGCTGGAACGGCAGTGTCGGGCGGCTGCCTCTGTCGCTTCGTTATCAGCCGGTGCTGCCTGTTGTCGGCGCGTTTTTTGCTCCGGACTACGGCGAACTGTACTATGAGATCTATCTTGGCAATCATTCCGGTCTTGCCCATTGCGGATGGTGGGGCAACTATTTCGCCCTTGAGAATCTTCTGACGGCTGATCTGCGTCTTGGTTCGACAACACTGCGCATCGGTTACAGAGGCAAAGTGTATTCGACGAAGGTCAACCATACGGTCACTAATATCTCCACCCACGCGGCTGTCATCGGAGTCGGAGGGGAGTGGATCTCTCTTTCTCCAGACCGACGCCTGTCGAAGGACGCCCGTATTATTTCCGCAACTTACTGATTCATCTATATTAGAGACACTGCTATGTTAAAAAGACTGCTGTCATTCGTCGCTCTGTGGGCCGTTCTGGCCGGCTGCCATGAGGTTGAAGAATATCCAAACGATCCGCGTGGAAATTTTGAGGCTCTCTGGAATATCATTGACACCCGCTATTGTTTTCTCCTCGACAAGAATGTCGACTGGGACGAAGTCCATGAACGCTATTCGCAGCGTGTCAGCAACTCGATGACATCGCGTCAGCTTTTCGATCTCCTCGGTGAGATGCTTAACGAGCTTGAGGACGGACACACAAATCTTATGTCGCCCTTCGGATCGTCGTTCTACCGCAAATGGTGGAGTGACTATCCTCAGAACTATGACGAAAGACTGATCCAGCAGTATTATTTCAATTTCAACTACTATTCGATCGGGTCGTACACCTACGGATTTCTTCCGGACAATGTCGGCTATATCCATTATTCGACATTTGAGACCGGGCTCGGAAGCGGCAATATCGATCTGATTCTCGATTATTTCAGCAGTGCCAACGGCCTGATCTTTGACGTGCGCGACAATGGTGGCGGAAATCTGACGAATGTCGAGCAGATTGTGAGCCGATTCATCGACGAGCGGATCAAGGCAGGCTACATTATCCACAAGACCGGCCCGGGCCACAGTGATTTTGATGAGCCGTTTGCCTATTATATCGATCCGGTCGGCGGAGGACACCTTGCGTGGACAAAACCGGTTGTTGTTCTGGCTAACAGAAGCACGTTCAGCGCAGCCAACAATTTCGTTTCGATCATGAAGTCGCTGCCTCATGTGACTGTGGCAGGAAGTACGACGGGTGGCGGCAGCGGCATGCCGTTCAATTCGGAGCTGCCCAATGGCTGGGGGGTGCGTTTCTCCGCCTGTTCGATTCTTGACAGCAGCGGTGCCGTGACTGAATTCGGTGTTGAACCGACAGAGGGCTGCGCTGTCGACATGGATCCGGATGCCGCAGCATCCGGTCATGACACGATTCTTGATTTCGCGATCCGTCGTCTTCTCAGCGGGGCGGGTAGCTGAGGAAGGTCTCCATGTCTTTATCGCCGCGTCCCGATAGGCTGACAACCACAATGTCGTCGGGCTGAAACGCTGTCTTGTCGAGCGCGGCCAGCGCATGGCTGCTCTCAAGGGCCGGAATGATTCCTTCACGACGGGCAAGATTGTAGGCAGCCGCAAGCGCTTCATTGTCGTCAGCGACTATTATTTCGGCACGTTTTTGCTGCGCAAGGCATGCTATGAGCGGCCCGACTCCCGGATAGTCCAGTCCGGACGAGATCGAATAGGCTTCTGCTGGGGTTCCGTCCGGGCGTGTCAGCACCATTGTCTTTGAGCCGTGGAGAACGGCCGGTGTGCCTGCGCTGAGGGATGCAGCTGTTTCGCGCGACTCAATTCCATGTCCGCCGGCTTCAACGGCAATCAGTCTTACTTCCGGATTGTCGAGGAAATGATAGAATGCGCCGGAGGCATTGCTCCCGCCTCCGATACATGCTATTACGCAGTCGGGATTCTCGCGGCCGGTCATTTCTTTCAGCTGCAGCCGGATTTCGTGGCTGATGACTGACTGAAACCGGCTGACAATTTCCGGATAGGGGTGAGGGCCCACGGCACTTCCGATCAGATAGAAAATCTCGTCCGGATTTGCGGACCATGCGGCAAGAGCCGCATCGACGGCGCTGGAGAGTGTCGCGCTGCCGCTGTCGACCGGGATTACTTTTGCGCCAAGCATTTCCATTCTCATTACGTTCGGGTGCTGGCGACGCACATCTTCAGCGCCCATGAAGATTTCGCATTCCAGTCCGAGAAGGGCCGCAACGGTTGCCGTGGCTACGCCGTGTTGTCCTGCGCCGGTTTCGGCTATGATTTTTTTCTTGCCCATACGTACGGCCAAAAGGGCCTGTCCGATTGCATTGTTGATCTTGTGGGCGCCGGTGTGGTTCAGATCTTCACGTTTAAGGAAAATCTTAGTTCCGTATTGACTGCTCAGTGATGGGGAGTAATATAGCGGAGTGGGGCGTCCGACATAGTCGTGGAGCAGACGGTCGTATTCTGTCAGAAATGTCGGGTCGGCAATGTTTTTGCGAAATGCCTCATCGAGTTCGCGGATGATCGGGAGAAGTTTTTCCGGGACATATGCGCCACCGAAAGAGCCGTAGAAGCCGTCGGAATCGACGGGGAGCAGATTGTCGAGAGGGTAGTGGATCATAATAATGAAATTGGGGTGTAGGATGTTTTTGGGTGGAGTTGGCGATGTGTAGTGAAAAAAAAGAGCCGCCTTGCTTAACAGCAGTGCGGCACACATCAAAATATAATATAACCTATTGAAAATTATCTATGGATTAGTAACGTTCCATGACAGATGCCGCACTTCGGAAATCGAGTGCTGCCACCATAACTGTATGTTTGTGCGGGTTGTCATGAATGATGTTTTTTATCGATGCAAAATTAGAAATGTTTTAAATAATATACAAATATTTGAATAAAAAAGTTTGAATTTTGTGGAAAAGATGAATAATTTATCGCATATGCAGTAAATATGCGGTTAAAGTTGCCTGAGGGATTCTGACAGCACCCTCGCCATCCGGCAGAAAATAACAGGCGCTGTGTCAAAATTCATAATTTTGACACAGCGCCATGTTAATCTATGTACCGTTGATAATTCTTATGTTTTATTGTCGGATCAGAAAACCGTGTCGGGGGTTACGTCGGCATCGGTGTCAGGAATCGCTTTGACAAATGTGTAGTCCTCGCCTGAGAATATCAGAAGGAGATCTCCGGTCTGATCAGTCGGAGTCACTTCGATTACGTAAACATCCTTTTCGGTCTGCGGATATTCATAGAAAGAAATGTCATCGACTTTTGCCGTACGGTATTCGGTTTTGTTGAAAGCGGTGTTCAGACCTGCAGGGGCGAGGAAGAAGTCCTTGCCGTAGTCTGTTTCGGTCATAGCCCAGCTGTCGGTTGCCTGTTCGGCCAGTTTGAACCAGGCTTCTTTTTCAGTAAGGCCGCCGGCTTCAGACCACTCTGCAGTGTAGTAGATTCCCTCTTTTTCCCATTTCGGGTTTGTTACCTGAGGATACTTTGCCTGAAAAGCTTCCTTGCATACAGAGGGTACGGACGAGATTGCGGGATCGTCATCGTCGTCGCATCCCGCAAGCGGAAGTGCTGCCGCAAAGGCTGTCATTCCGATGAGAATTAATTTGAAATTCATGTTAAGGGGTGAGTTTTTTTGAGATAAGATAAAAGTGTTTCTGTCGATAGTCAGGAGTCCGGTCTCTCAAATCTTCATTAATGCCGGATTTGTAATCAGCATGAGGTTTCCGGCTGAAGTGTTAACGGGCCCCGTTGAATTTCTAACACAGTCCGGGGCGGAAATGTTCAGTCGGTGTGCGGTGCGGTTGGTGAAACTGTCGTTGGACCGTGTGTCAGATCGAGTGGCGGAAGTAGATTCCTTTGCCTTCGATGTCGATGATCATGTCCTGCTGGAACACGTTGAGGGGATTGATCTGGAAGTCATCTTCGTTGTTGTCGTAGTAATAGACTTTTTTTGTTCCCGAACGAGATCCGAAGTCAATCCATCCTTCGTCGTCGACATATGCCTCGAATGTTTCGCGCATTGTCGAGAGCGAATCTTTTCTGAGGCTGTGTTTTGCGCGGGCAATCGAACTGGCTGGTTTCTTGACCGGTGCGCGCTGCAGGCCTGTGTCAAGCTGATAGACGTTGGGACGCTGGTTGACCGATACGATAAGGTAGGGTCTGACGGCAGACCAGAGAATGTCGGTCAGATGGATGTTGTGTTCCATCTCGACAACTTTGCTGAACGAGGAGGGAATCTTCTCGCAAAGTGCGGCTGTGTGATTGGCAAAACGGCATTCGATTTTGAATTTTCTGAGGACGTCGAGTCCCAACGTTGATATGGTGGCGTCGGTTTTCGCAAAGTCAACGTTGTGGAACACCGTGGCGGGTTGGCCGGTGTAGGTTACTGTCACGTTTCCGGTCGAATCTTTTTCAGTGACATATCCTCCGACAGGGAGCGACACTGTGTAGCGTCGGCTGGAATAGACGATGTCTCCGTAGCCGTCGCGCCCCAGAATCGGTCCGAACGATTCTTTGACCTCATAGCCCATTTCCCGAAGTGTCTCCGCATCATTTTCAGAAAGAGAGGACATGTCGGCCCCAGTGTCGAATTTGAATTTGAGTCCGGGGGCCATTTCAAGAAAAATCGGGGTTCCGCTGAGGGGCATGACAACTTCGCAGTCGTCAACCGGCGGATCGGCATGGAAGTTTTTCTGAGTGCTCCGTGTTATAAACAGCATCAATGCCATACCCAGAACGAATACAGCTAAAATAGGAATCGTGATCAGTAGAATCTTTTTCATCAGTTTTCGAAATGCGAGGCAAAGGTAGATTTTACTTTCTGTAATTCAAAACTGTGTACTTTTTTGCGACCGTCATTTAATCTTTTTGTAACACATGTTGCTGCGGTTGCAAGTTTGTAACAATTCCGTCATCCTGATTATAGCGTGTGGATAAAAAAGGAATCGGGAAGCAGGAGATGAAACCTGCTTCCCGATTTGCGTTGTCTTACCAGGATTCGAACCTAGACAGACAGAACCAAAAACTGTAGTGCTACCATTACACCATAAGACAATCGGTTGCCCAGACACGAAGTCTAAAGCGATGCAAAGTTACGCATAATCTGCAAATCATGCAAGCCTTTGGTCAAATTATTTGGTTTGCCGCTGGCGCTATAATAGCTCCGGATGGCATTGGAGAGCTGTCGTGAGTCTATTATTTGACAAGGAGGAGATGGTAGTTTTTCTTTCCGCGCTGAACGAGGATGTATTTGTCGTTAAGGAGCATGTCGACAGTCGCGGGAAGGTATGGGTCGGTGACTTTTTCTTTGTTGATGCTGAGTCCGCCACCCTGAACCATTTTGCGCATTTCGCCTTTCGAGGGGAATACGGGGGCTTTGTCGGTCAGGAGATCGGCGAGTTTGATACCTGCTTCGATGTCGGCGCGGCTCACTTCGCATCGTGGCACACCTTCCATGACGGCCAGCAGTGTGGCTTCGTCGATTTTGCGGAGGATTTCGCCTGCTTTGTTGCTGAAAAGGATCTGAGAGGCCTCAACTGCGGCTTCGTAGTCTTCAGCTGAGTGGACCATTGTCGTGATTTCTTTGGCGAGGCGTTTCTGGAGAGGACGCAGTCCGGGATTTTCGGCCTGCTCGGCAACGAGAGCTTCGATTTCCTCTTTTGTCAGTTCGGTGAAAATCTTGATGTATTTTTCGGCATCCGCGTCGGAGACGTTGAGCCAGAACTGATAGAACTGATAGGGAGAGGTGCGGTTTGGATCGAGCCAAACGCTTCCGCTTTCGGTTTTTCCGAATTTGCCTCCGTCGGCTTTAGTGATGAGGGGGCAGGTGAGGGCATAGGCTTCGCCGCCGGCGGTGCGTCGGATGAGTTCGGTTCCGGTCGTGATGTTGCCCCACTGGTCAGAGCCGCCGAGCTGGAGGCGACAGTTCTTGTTTTCGTAGAGGTGGAGGAAGTCGTAGCCCTGGATTAGCTGATAGGAGAATTCGGTGAACGACATGCCCTGCTGGTTTTCACCGCCAAGACGCTTTTTGACAGAGTCTTTTGCCATCATGTAGTTGACGGTGATGTGTTTGCCGACGTCGCGGATGAACGAAAGAAATGAGAAGTCTTTCATCCAGTCGTAGTTGTTGACGAGTTCGGCTGCATTCGGGGCGTCAGAGTCGAAGTCCAGAAATTTGGCCAGCTGTTTTTTGATAGCTTCCTGGTTGTGGCGCAGGGTTGCTTCATCGAGGAGTTTGCGTTCCTGGCTTTTCCATGAGGGGTCGCCGATCATGCCGGTGGCACCTCCGACGAGTGCGATCGGTTTATGGCCAGAGCGCTGGAAATGTTTGAGCATCATCACGCCAACGAGGTGGCCGATGTGGAGGGAGTCGGCCGTCGGGTCGATTCCAAGATATGCAGCTGTCATTTCCTTTTTCAGCTGCTCTTCTGTGCCGGGCATCATCTGGTGGATCATGCCGCGCCATGTCAATTCTTCAATAAAATCCATTTTTTATTGTGGTTTCTTTTTGTTTCGGTAATTTTCCGCAAAGATAACACCTTTTGTTGGATTATGCCAACAGAAGGTCCGATTCTGTAATAGGCGTTACGGCTTTTTAAAATTAAGAGCGGGTTGTTTTGAGGTATTCCCGAAATAAATGATTAAATTTGCCGTTGAAAGCATCGGTGTTAGCGGTTCAGTGCCGTTTTTTAGCGCCGGAATGTATCATTCCTTTTCTAAAGTCCGAATTTATCACACTATTGTTCTTTACCTCAGCCATATGTCGATAAAGAAACTGATTATCACAATGTCGCTTGCCGCGATAGGTTCGATGGCCTCAATGGGTCAGTCGCTCTCAGGATCGAATTTTCTGAATAATTTCTGCACGCGTGATTCGATTGATTTCGCTCATCTGTCGTCGCCGTCGTCGTCTGTAAGGGGGCTTCTGATTGAAAGCTGCGATTTCGACAGTCTGATTTCAATACCCGAGCGGTCTTACCGCTCGGCTCTTCTGGAGTTTGCGGCTCCGGCGGTTTTTGACAAGTATGAATTGCTCGATACTGTTCCGCTGACTCCGGCCACGCATGGTCATTTCAATGAGGCATTCCAATGGCTCGATGACTATCAGACGTCGTATGCGGTTCTGAATAATGCCCGTCAGAATTATATTTTCTCGAATCCGGGCCGAATCATGTATGACAGGGCGAGCCTTCCCGAGCCTCCGAAGTCCTATCGTGCGTATGTCGATCCGATGACAACGAATATAGTCGTCGAGGAGATCGCGGTTTCGACCGATGAGTCGCCGCTCCAGCTCTCTGCCGACATCAATTATAAGAAATGGCTCAATACGTTCGACGCGTCGCTGCAGTTTTCCCAGGCCTACATTTCGCCGAACTGGTATCAGGGTGGGAAAAACAATCTCAACCTGATCGGTCATGCGATCTATAACATCAAGCTGAATCAGAAATTCTATCCCAACGTCCTCTTCGAAACGACCGTGCAGTATAAGCTGGCGCTTAACTCTGCGCCCGACGACAGTATCCATGCATTCAATATCTCGGAAGATCTGTTTCAGATTAATTCGACATTCGGTCTCAAGGCAGCCAAGCGATGGTATTATTCTGCGAATCTGCTTTTCAAGACGCAGCTGCTGAAGAGCTATCCGACAAACTCGCGCAAGGTTCAGTCTTCGTTCATGTCTCCGGGCGAGCTCAACCTCGGTCTCGGTATGACCTACAACTATGAGTCGCCGAAGAAAAATTTCACGTTCGGCGCGTCGATCTCCCCTCTGTCGTGGAATCTGAAGACGTGCATGGACTCGGATCTTGATCCGACGGCCTATGGCATAGAGGCGGGACATCATTCGGTCAATACGTTCGGTTCGAGTGCTGAGCTGAAGGCGATGTGGAAGGTTGCCTACAATATAGTTTACAACACGCGTCTGTTCTTCTTTACAGACTATGGAAAAGTCCAGACCGACTGGGAGCATACGATAGATTTCAATATCAACAAGTTCCTGTCGACACGCCTGTTTGTCAACATGCGCTATGACACTCAGACGCCGCGCCCTGCCAACAGCAGCAAGTGGCATAAGTTCCAGCTGAAGGAGATTTTCAGCTTTGGATTTGCCTATCATTTCGGTGTCTGAGCGAATATTCATTCCGGCCTCTTCTCCTTATGTTCTCAAGAAATCAACTTATAGTCCTGCTGGTGGTTTTGATGGCCATTCCGGCGCAGTGTGTTCTGGCTGCATCGAAATTGCTCGGGCAGCTACCCAGGACGTCGTCTGTTGTTGAGGATTTTTCCGTAGACCGCCTGCGGGCTGATCTCGGCCGGATGCCGTTGCATCACATCGAAGGGATCTGGCGTTATACGACAGAGAAAACCGAAATAGCAATCATTAGACCCGTCTGTCTGGAGGGGTGTGATATCGCTGCCGGTGGGGTCGATGAGGGGTGCTATTACATTGTGCTGACGGGGAGCGCCGATCGGTCACTGCGCCCGGGAACGGTCATGGGTGTTGTAATTCCGTCGGCAAAAAGCGGTGTCTACGAAGCCCGGATCTATACGCGTAAGGCCGCCTCACTGATGTATGACCCACGCAAATTCACTCTGAGGCTTTCCGATGATGATTCGCGATTGGTTTTCGATAAGAAAAAATCGGAGTTTTCTGTCAATCTATGGCATTTCGTGCCCTATCTCTGGCGCTATTCTGTGAGGCGTAATGTGTCGGCTCCGGCTGTGTCGGGGTGCATCCGCGTCTATCCTGAGCCTGAACTGCCTCTCGAACCGCGTTATCTTTAGATCCATATTCTTCCGGAATTAGATGAAACAGTTGCTGTTCATATTGATTGCTTTTCTTGGCGTGATGGCCCACGGTATTGAAAGGACCACTCGCCGGAATCTTAAAGTGTCGCCCGGTGCGGTGGCGGTTGAGACGGTGGCTGAATATGACACAATAGCGGTTGACCGGGAGGCGGACATCCGTCTGTCGGGTTTTGACAAGCCGCTGAGGTCGAACTATGAGACGCTTTTTATTACGAATAATCTTGGCGAGAGGTTGTCGGGGGTTGTCATCGAGTTGAACTATCTTGACGGAGAGGGGCGGCAGCTCCACAAACGGGAGATCTGTGTCGGGTGTGATGTTCCGGATTCCGAGACCCGGCAGATCCGTTTCCGGTCGTGGGACCGTCAGCAATCATTTTATTATAGGCTATCCGCCAGACCGCGTCGTTCGACTGCAGTTCCGTTCGATCTCAGATGTCGTGTGGTTGCCGTTGTCATTAAAAAGAACTGAAATCATTATGTCACATCCGATCGACGATATAAAGGACGATCTGTCGCCTGATTTTGAAGCCGCTTTCCGCCAGCTTATTGCCGAGAGACTCTATAAGAAGGGTGAGACGATCTCTTCAATGAATGACATGAGGAGCCACTTGTTCTACATCATGTCCGGTTCGGCTCGTGTCTACTATATTTCCGGGGGAAAGGAGCATACT
The DNA here is from genome assembly GCA_029051965.1 of Paramuribaculum sp. GTDB lineage: Bacteria > Bacteroidota > Bacteroidia > Bacteroidales > Muribaculaceae > Paramuribaculum. The sequence continues at coordinate 15,789 of JAIDJZ010000041.1, forward strand.
TATTCATTCGCTTTTGAGAATGAGTATATCTCGCTGTCCTATCCGCTGCTGAAGGATAGCGACTATGTGACCACTATCGAGTTCCTGGAGCCGACGCTTGTGGCTACAGTGTCTTTCGAAAAGATTCAGTCGCTGATGCGTCAGTATGATCCGGTTTCGATCGGTTTTGTGCTGAAGGAAATGTTCAAGGGGCTTATGAAGCAGATGTCGATTCTTGAGGAGCGCATTCTGGTCCTGCAGACTTATTCGGCCAATGAAAAGTTTGACTGGCTCATCAATCGTTATCCGAAGATTTTCGGGCGTGCGAATCTGACGCAGATCGCTTCGTATCTCGGCATGACGAAGGAGACTCTCTATCGCATCCGTTCAGGCAAATACGGAGCTTCTGCTCAGAGAAAGTAGGGTATATCAAAAAGAAGAGCGGAGTGTCAGATTTCAGGTTCTGGCACTCCGCTCGTTTTTATGGTCTGATTCCGTTTCAGGGAATTTCGTAGGCGGGTATGTCCTTGAGGCCGATGTTGAACCGCAGGGCTGAGTAGGGGGGGATGGTGACGACTCCAGTGGAGGAGGTGTTGCCCATGTAGCCGTAGCCCATTGTGTAGGGGACAATGATTTCGCAAGAGTCACCGACATGCATCTGCGTCAGGGCGACCTGCCATCCGACAATCGTTTCGGCAAGCAGGAAGGTTCGTACGCTGTCGCTTGCAACTGTTGTTGAGTCAAAGCCGTTGCCGTCATACAGGTAGCCTTTGTATTTGACAGTGACCTGACTTGTGATCAGTGGCTGCAGGTTGCCTTCGGTCTTGGAGCGGTCATTGAAGTAGTGGATCAGCAGGCGCGATTCGGGATACCATGAGGGCTGGACAAGCGAATAGTAGGGAGAGCCGTCGGGGTTGGTTTTTGCTTCCATTTCGGCGTACCACGCATTGTTGGCTTTGCGCCAGTCTTCATATTCATTCCATTGGTTGTCGGAATCTCCGCATGACTGGATGACGAGACCAGCTCCGAAAATCGCGGCAGTGATAAAAAATAATTTCTTCATTTTTTCAGAGACTTCGCTTAAAATTCAACTTTCGGAGCTTTTGCAGCACCCTCTTCGGCTGAGAACTGCGGTTTGGTCGCGAATCCGAACATTCCGGCGAAGATTGTTGCCGGAAAGCGTCTGATCGTGGTGTTGTAGGTCCGAACTTCCTCGGTGTAGCGCGAGCGTGCGGTGGCGATGCGGTTTTCCGTGCCTTCGAGCTGAACCTGAAGGTCTTCGAAGTTTTTGCTTGCTTTGAGGTCGGGGTAGTTTTCTGAAACGGCAAGAAGCGATTTCAGTGCCGACGAAAGGTCGTTCTGCGCTTTTTGGAATTTTGCGAGGTTTTCCTCATTGAGGTCGTCGACGTTCAGAGTGATCGACGTTGCTTTCGCACGTGCTTCGGTGACCTTCTCGAAGGTCTCGGACTCGTGGGTCGCATAGCCTTTGACTGTGCTTACGAGGTTGGGGATGAGGTCTGCACGTCGCTGATACTGGGTTTCTACTTCTCCCCAGCTCTGATCGACACCCTCTTCGAGTCCGACCATTTTATTATAGGTCGAACATGCGCCCATTCCACATAAAAGCAGTAGGCCGACGACGATAATGAGCAGTATGGTTGATGTTTTTAATTTCATTTACGGGTTATGGAAAGAGATTAGTTTTGGTCTGGTTGTTTTCAGGCAAGTTTTCTCAGCAGGGAGTTGAGGCTTACGCTGTCGTGGATGAGTTTGTGGAGATCGTCGACGCTTACGCGAGTCTGTTCCATCGTGTCGCGATGACGGAGGGTGACTGTGTTGTCTTCAAGCGTCTGATGGTCAACAGTGATGCAGTAGGGGGTTCCGATCGCATCCTGGCGGCGGTAGCGTTTTCCGATCGAGTCTTTTTCGTCGTAGTGGGTGGCGAAGTCGAATTTGAGGTCGTTGACGATTTCGCGCGCTTTGTCGGGGAGTCCGTCTTTTTTGACGAGCGGCAATACGGCGCATTTTACTGGAGCAAGCGCTGCCGGCAGATGGAGCACCACACGGGTGTCGC
>JAIDJZ010000410.1 GCA_029051965.1 Paramuribaculum sp.
CGCGGGTTTGGGAGCTGCGGGCCGAGAGTCTTTTTCTACAACGGGGGCGGTCTTCGGCTCTGTTTTGGCGCGCGGGGTTTCGTCGACCGGTTTTCCGGTCGAGAGGTCGATCTTTCCGATTACTTTCGGTCCGGCCGGAGCTGTTTTGGTGGCGCGGCTGTCGGGTGTTTCGGCTGCTTTGGGCTTTTCAGGCGTTTTTGCCCTCTGGTTTGTGATGTTGTTGCTTTCAGTCTTGAGTTTGCGGTCAGGGGCGTATTCCTTAGTCAGCAACTCAATGGCCGCCTCGTCGATTCGAGTGTTTGGGTTTTCGGGGTTTTCGACCTCGATTCCTTTTTTGTGAAGGAACTCCACGAGAGTGGCAATTGAGATGTTGAAGTCCTTGGCTGCTTTGCTAATTTTCGTCTTCGCCATATATTGTTTTAAATCACTTCTAAAGTTAAACAGACAGGTGGTCGGCCGATATTTCCACAGCGGTCGGCCGACCGCCGGTCGCAGGAGGAGGTGGATGCAGAGTCGGGAGGGAGATTATTCCTCTTCGAACTCGGCGCGGAGGATTCCGAGGACGTTGTCGACAGTCGCTTCCTCGAGGTCAGCTTTGTCGATGAGGATCTCGCGTGGCGCGCCGAGAACGCTCTTTGCGGTCACGAGTCCGATGTTTTTGAGCTGTTCGATGATCCAGGCGTCGATTTCGTCTTTGAATTCGTCGAGGTAGATGTCTTCTTCGAATGATTCTTCGGTGTCGCGGTAGACGTCGATGACGTAGCCAGTCAGCATCGAAGCGAGCTTGATGTTCAGACCACCCTTACCGATGGCGAGGGATACTTCTTCGGGACGGAGGAAAACTTCGGCTTTTTTCTCTTCTTCGTCGAGACGGATCGATGAGACTTTTGCGGGGCTTAGAGCTCGCTGGATGAAGAGAGAGGGGTTTGAGGTGTAGTTGATGACGTCGATGTTTTCGTTGCGCAGTTCGCGTACGATTCCGTGGATGCGCGAGCCTTTAACGCCGACGCATGCTCCGACGGGGTCGATGCGGTCGTCGTAGCTTTCGACGGCGATTTTGGCGCGTTCGCCGGGGATGCGTGCGACGGCGCGGATGTTGATCAGCCCGTCGTGGATTTCAGGCACTTCAAGCTCGAAGAGCCGGCGGAGGAAGTTTTCGTTTGTTCTCGAAACGGTGATCTTTGGGTTGTTGTTCTTGTTGTCGACGTTGGCGACGACAGCGCGTACGGTTTCGCCTTTGCGGAAGAAGTCGCCGGGGATTGCCTCGCTGCGGGGGAGGAGGAGTTCGTTTTTGTCGTCGTCGAGGAGGAGGGTCTCGCGCGACCAAGTCTGGTAGACTTCGCCGCTGACGAGCTCGCCTTCGAGTTCGACGAATTTCTTATAGATAGCCTCTTTCTGGAGGTCGAGGATTTTAGACTGGAGGGTCTGTCGGAGGTTGAGGATTGCGCGTCGGCCGAAGTCTTCGAAGTGGATTTCGCGTGTGTGGTCTTCGCCAACTTCAACGTCGGGGTCGTCTTCGGCGCGGGCGTCGGAGAGCGAGATTTCGAGATTCGGGTTTGCGACTTCGCCGTCGGGAACGACAGTGAGGTTCTGGAAGATCTGGACGTCACCTTTGTCGGGGTTGAGGATGACGTCGAGGTTTTCGTCTGTTCCAAACATTTTAGCGAGCACGTTGCGGAACGATTCCTCGAGCACGCTGATCATCGTTGTCTTATCGATGTTTTTCAGTTCCTTAAATTCGGCAAACTGCTCCACCATGTTGGGAGCTTCCTCTTTCTTGGCCATAGTGTATGGTGTGGTGTTATATCTTATTTGAAGTTTATTGAATATCGGACATATTTGCAGTCGGCGACTGCGATTTCGAGCGGTTCGGCAATAATGACGGGTCGTTTTTTGCCGGGTTCTTTTACTTTTTTCTCGATTTCGATGACAAAAGAGTCTCCGTCGGGGCTGACCGAAGTCATGACACCGGAGAGTTTGCGTCCGTCGCGAGTCAGGACTTCCATTTCGTTTCCGATGTTTTTGTCGAACTGTCGCTTGGTCTTGAGCGGAGAGGTGAGACCTGCCGAACCGACTTCGAGTTCGTAGTCTTCGATGTCGCGGTCGAATTGAGCTTCGATGTCACGTGTGATCCGTGCGCAGATGTCGATGTCGACGCCTGTGTCGGAGTCGATTTCGACTGTGATGCGGTTGTCCGGCGCGACGGAAACATCGACGAGGAAGCAGTCGGTTCCCTCGAGTCCGGTCTCGACAATCCGTCCTATTAACTGTTTGTCAATCATTGTCGCTGAGAATTTAAATAAAATGGAGGAAGCTTCGGGCCCCCTCCGTGTCACTCGGTTTTGCTACTGCAAAGGTAGTCAATTATTTTATAATGTGCAATCGGCGTCAGTTCAAAGGGTCGAGAGTTGGGGGAAAGGCGGATTAATTAACATATAATTATAGAATATTAATAAAGGTTAACTATGATTTTTTGATTGAATTGGG
>JAIDJZ010000411.1 GCA_029051965.1 Paramuribaculum sp.
TCCTTCCCTCCGCACCGGAATCGGCTAAAAAAAATAAGCTCGCATATTGTATAAATTAAATTTGAACACTTACTTATAGAATATTCTTCTTATATTTGCGTGTGATCTCACACACACACCTTGATTTGAAATAGCCATGGCCAGTCTTTCAGTCACGATTCTTACGTATAATGAGGCGTCTTCTATTGTAGGATGTCTGGAGTCGCTGCGCGGCGTTGCCGATGAGATAATCGTGGTTGATTCGTTTTCGACCGATTCGACTGTCGAGATCTGCCGGCGTTATGGTTGCCGGGTGACGCAGCGGCGCATGGCTGGTTTCGGGGCGCAACGGCAATATGCCACTTCGCTGACTACGTATTCGCATGTTTTGTCGATCGATGCCGACGAGGCACTTTCGCCAGCGCTCCGTCAGTCGCTGATCGCGCTGAAACGCGACGGATTTTCGCATCGTGGCTACAAAATGGCGCGTCTGAACTTTTTCTGTGGCTATGCGGTTAAGTATTGCGGGTGGTATCCCGATTTTCAGGTGAGGCTTTTCGACAAGCGATTCGCGTCGTGGAGTCTCAGCGATCTTGAGGAGAGGGTGATTCTCAATGACAATGTCGAGCCTCGTCTTATCGAGGGTGATCTCCTCCACTACCGCTGCGCATCGGCTTCGGAATTTCTCGGCCGGTGCATGAATCAGGCTGAGATCAGGGCTGTCGGTCTGGCGTCGTCCGAGCAGCCGATTGCTGCCTGGCATCCTGCTGTGATGGGTTTGCGTCGGTTTCTGGAGGCCTACATCTGCCGTGCGGGAATTCTCGACGGATCGGTCGGGTTTGCCATCTGCCGCCGGCAGTCGATCGCAACCGCCCACGCTTATCGCACAGCCCGCATTCTGCGCCGGAAGGCGAAGTCCTGAACTGCCTGCCGGCCGTTAACTCAAATAATTCGTCACGCTATGAAAAAGAATATATCGGTTTTCATTGCCAATACACAGAAATATGTCGAGGCCGAGGGTGGTTCGACGCTTGTCGAAGTGCTTGGCTCGATGGAGCAGCCTCTCGGTTTTTGCCCCGCGTGTGCGCTGGTCAACAATAAGATCGAAGCTCTCGGTTTCCCGCTTTTCACACCTAAGACGGTCGAGTTTCTTCCGCTTGACAGCCCGGACGGAAACCGTACGTATGTGCGGTCGCTATGCATGATGCTCTATCATGCGGTCCATAGTCTCTTTTCCGGCGCGCGTCTGCGGATCGAGCATTCTCTGTCCAACGGTTATTTCTGCAGGATCGACGGTCCGGAAGGTCCGATTGAGATGTCGGAGGAGGCGGTCGTGAGGATCGAGCGCCATATGCGGCGTCTGGTTGAGCGCGCTCTGCCATTTGTCCGCTCGGAGCGTCGCACGGAGGAGGTCATTGAAATTTTCCGCCGCCAGGGTCTTGACGACAAGGTGACGCTTCTCTCGACCCTTCATGAACTCTACACGGTCTACTATACGCTCGACGGTCTTTCCGACAGCTATTACGGTCCGCTCGTGCCGGATACGTCGCTGCTGTCGGTGTTCAGTCTGCGGCCTCTCAACGGGGGGCTGCTGCTTGCCGGACGGTCTGTGAAGGATGTGGCAGTCACGGCGCATTATGAGCCGCAGCCTAAGATGTTTCAGGCGTTCATGGACTATGTCTCTTTCAACCGGATTCTCGAGATCTCAACGGTCGGCGAGCTGAATCTTAAGGTGATGAAGGGGCAGTCGCGTGAGGTCATCAATATTTCCGAGGCGCTCCACAACAACCGCATCGCTGCGATCGCAACCGAGATAACGCGCCGTTTCCATGAGGGTGGCGCGCGTGTCGTGATGATCGCCGGTCCGTCTTCGTCGGGCAAGACTACCTTTACGAAGCGACTTGCGATTCAGCTGATGACCAATCTGCTGAAGCCGAAGATGATTTCTCTCGATGACTATTTCGTTGACCGCGAGCGGACTCCGCGCGACGCCGACGGCGAGTTTGACTATGAGTCGCTTTATGCTCTTGATCTTGCGGTTTTCAATGATCATATCAACAGGCTGATCGCCGGAGAAGAGGTAGAGCTTCCCTATTATAATTTCGCGACCGGCATGCGCGAATACCGAGGCAACAGAATCCGTCTTTCGCCAGACAATATCCTGCTGATCGAGGGAATCCACGGTCTGAATCCGGAGCTGACGCGGTCTGTTCCGGAGAATATGAAATTCCGGGTCTATGTTTCGGCGCTGACAACAATTTCGATCGATGACCACAACTGGATTCCGACAACAGACAACCGTCTGCTGAGGCGTATTATCCGAGATGCCAAATACCGCAATGTCACACCGGCGGAAACGATCCGGCGGTGGCCGAGTGTGAGGCGCGGAGAAAACCGATGGATTTTCCCGTATCAGGAGAATGCCGACGTAATGTTCAACTCGGCTCTTCTTTTCGAGCTGGGGGTCATGAAAGACCGAGCCGACGCTCTCTTGCGGTCTGTTCCCCACGATGAGCGGGAATATGCCGAAGCGTCGCGTCTGCGCCGTTTCCTGAGCTATTTCCAGTCGATTCCGGTCGATTATGTGCCGTCGACGTCTCTTCTGCGTGAATTTCTCGGTGGATCAAGCTTCCGCTACTGATTCCGGTTTCAGGCGGGTTGCGGCAACGCGTCGCAGCTTTCTGACGGCAGTCAGGCCGAGCAGCGGCAGGGCTACGCCGGCTATGGAATAGAGAATCCAGAAATGGTCGTCGTTGAAGTCGTGGATGACCATGTGGCATCCGATCTGGCGCCAGTCGAGGCCGTAGGCGGCTATTTTAAGCGCGCTGACGGCTTTGAACGATATGATGTGGAAGATGAGGATGTAGAGCGTGTTCTCGCCGATAAACGTCAGCAGACGCTTCAGCGGGCCCTCGCGTCGCGCGATTGCTTTTGAAATGAAATGGACAGCAATGAATCCGGCGCATCCGGTCAGCGGAAGGCTCCAGAGGTCGCGGTAGCGGCCTATGTTGTTCATTCCGGACCAGTGCTGTGTGCCTGCGAAGCAGATGAGCAGCAGGCAGGCAAGTGCCAGCAGCCGGCTTCGCCCGATTGCGGGTTCGAAACGCCGGTAGATCAGTCCGCATCCGAAGAAAAACAGTCCCCATGTCTCGCGCCATCCGCCGTTGGGGATCACGGCGATCTTGAAACCGAACCATATGTGTGCGGCCGTGAATGCGACCGCGCCGAGGCAGATTATAGCTGCGATGTGCCACTCTTCGAGCCGCTTGTTTCGCGAGTCAATGAGCCTGAAGAGCACAAGGAAGAGAATGCTTGCGACGAGCAGTCCGCGGAAAAACCAGAACGCGCCAGCGAGGAATTCGTCATAGCCGGCCATCGAGGTGAAGATCTGGACGCATCTCGACACGGCTTCTTTCAGTGTGTAGGGGTGCGTTACGCCTTTTTCCCAGTTGCCATAGACTTCATTGAGGATTCCGATCCGGTGGAAAATGTTGTGGAGCAACAGCCAGACGAGACTCCATCTGACCATCGGGAGGTAGAGCCCTCTGACACGTTTACGGCAGAATTCCCACGGGTTTTCAGCCTGTCGACGTCCGAAAAAATAGCCGGCTGTGATGAAAAACAGCGGCATATGGAAGGTGTAGAGACATGAGGTCAGCAGCCCGGGATATTCAGCGTGGCCTATGACCATAAGGATAATGGCGAAAGCCTTTGCTATCGAGACTGAGGCGTCGCGTTTCATTTCGGGAGGTGACGGGGCTTTATGTTGTGATGGGAAACGGGGCAGTGCTGCATCTTGAGGATGCAGGGCGTCAGCTGTGAATGATGGGTATCTTGCGGTGGATCGAGTGATCAAGCGAGATGAGAGTTTCTGTGCCGGTCACTCCGGGGATTGTCTGGATCTTGTTGTTGAGCAGGTCCATCAGATGTTCGTTGTCGCGAGCAAACAGCTTGATGAGCATCGTGTAGGGGCCTGTGGTGAAGTGACATTCGACGATTTCGGGGATTTTTTCAAGTTCGGGGACGACTTCGCGATACATCGCTCCGCGCACGAGTGAGACGCCGATGTAGGTGCATGTCGAGTAGCCGAGTGTCTTCGGGTTGACGTTGTAGCTTGATCCTGTGATAACGTTCAGGTCCTGCATGCGCTGCAGGCGCTGATGGATGGCGGCTCGCGAAACGCCGCACTCTGCAGCGACATCCTTTGAGGGGATGCGCGCGTTGTTCATGACAATTTCAAGTATTTTGCGATCGAGATTATCTATTTTTCCCATCAGGAATTATTTTAAGAAATAGTAGCTTAAAACCGTTTATGAATTTACTTTGCAAAATTACGGTTTAAAAATTGAATAAACACATTTTTTATTGCAAATAATGTGAAAAATAAACAAAATGACACCTAAAGGGCTTGTTCGAGCCTTATATGTAAGAAAAATGGCAAATAAAAGGCTTTTAATGTATTTTAACAAATGGGGGGGGTAATTCGTAGTAAAATGTGTACTTTTGTGAAAAACCAATGATTTAACCCTTTAAATCTATTATATATCCCCTTCGACGGTCGAATGATCTCTCGCAAGGGAGTCGTTGTCCGAAATTGTTCCAGAAACCAGAAACGAACGGAATAATTATGAAAAATGAGACTAATTGTGAATGAGAACGGCTTTCAGGAGGCTCATCAAAGATGAGGTGACATGTTGTAATGAGGAACTGATCCGAGCCTCTTCCAGATCCAATAGGTGGAGAAAGCCGTAAAGCAAACTGAGAAAAACACACAAAAAGAATGCGGTGTGTCAGAATCCGAAAATTCTGCACACCGCACTCTGTTTTTTTCAGCGGGTCGGTCAGTAGACGACGATTCTTGCGGGAACGCGTGCGTTGCGTGCCGTGACGACATAGACGCCGGCGGGCAGTGTGATTTCCTGAAGGTCATCCACGCGGTCGATGCGGTCGGTCAGCCGTCCGGTCATGTCGAAGATTCTGACGTCTTCAGCCGTTTCGGAACAGCGGAAACGTACGATTCCGCCCGGATAGGTTTCGACGGCGAATGGGAAGTCGGTGTTGACGTAGTCGATAGCGGCGTTGTGGTTGACCGTGATGACGTTGCTTTCTTCCGAAGTTACGCCCAGACGGGAAGAGCGCACGGAGTAGGTGTGGTATGTGTCATTGGCGAATCCGGTGATTTCAAGAGAATTGTTTTCGGCAACCTGTTCGTCGACGGTCACTCCTGCGCTGTTGTAGCGGCGGATGGTGACGATGTAGAAGTCGACCACATCGTCGGCGGGGATTTCCCAGTTGGCAATGTAGGAGTTGTCGGTGATTTCAGTGGCGGGAGTGGCCGTCACGCGTGAAAGCGTCGGCTTCGGGAGGCATTCGCCACGCATCTGAACAATGCGTGAGCCTTCGTCGAGGCCGCCGTCGGTGATGATGAGGTTGGCGGTGTGTTCGCCGACGTTCTGCGGGGTGTATGTCACAGTGATCCAGGTTCCGGAGACTGTATTGGCTGCGCTTGCGCCGACGTTGTCGGTCGAGAGGGTGAAGCATGAGCGGTTGGCGCCACCGACAGAGAGTTCGAGCGAACCGACGAGATTCTCGCCCTTGAACTGAACCTGGGCTGTCGACGACATGCCTAATGCAGTCTGGCTGAAGTCGAGGGTCATTCCGTTGGGAGGGGTGATCAGGTTGGCTTTTGCTCCCGGAACCGAGGGGTCGGCGGGAACGTAGGCCTGTCCTTTTTTGTCGCCCCATATGTATTCGGCCAGCTCGGGGTCGTCAATAAAGGGGTTGCGGTTGTTCTGCACAAGAAACACCTGTTCGTTGCGGTCCTGTTCCTTCTGGCTGACAGGGTCGCCGCGATGCCATTCGAGAAGGAGGTCAATTGCCCATTGCTGAAGCGAGGGGTAGACTCCGTTGCGGCACATGTAGGTGTATTTCCAGTCCAGGTCCTGATAGCAGGTGACCATGTAGAAATAAGTGCGTGCGAAATCCCCTTTGTATTCGTCGGCCGGTTCGAAAACATAGGCTGCTCCGCCGGAGTTTTCTCCGACACCGACAAGGGAGATGCCGTTGTCGAATCGCTTTGATCCGACGACTTTACCGAGCGGATAGTTGCTTTTGGCCTGGTTGGCGGCCGCTTCCGAGGGGTAGAGGTGGTTGAGGTCGGTATATGCGGGAATGTTTGTCAGTCCTCCCCACCAGCTTTTCGGGAGGGAGTGCTCGCGGTTCAGCCCTTTGAAGCTCGGGGCGTAGAGCGGGATGTCGGAGTACATGTCCCACCAGCGGTTTGAGTTGGGGTAGACGTCGGTCTTCTGGAAATAGGTCGGGAGATTCTGGTAGGATGAAACCAGAGTGTGGGGATTGATGATCCGGTAGAGAGCCGTTTTCAGTTCGGATTCGCTTTTGCCCTTCAGGCTGGAATAATAGCCAGCCGGGATTGCAGCGAACGATCGGAAGACGCCGGCGATGGCCAGCAGAAAGATGACTGGCAGAATGTGGTAGCGCTGTTTCATGCGGTAGGATTCGTGATGAGAATAGCTTTGAGAAAATGGTTAGGAATGTGATGAAACGTAGCTCTGGAGCGGTTTCGGACTGCAAACATAACAAAAAAACTTCATATAACGTTCACAAACCGTCCGGATAGGGGCGGAGGCATTTGCAGGATTGGCGAAAAATGCTGATTTTTGCATTTAAATTCAAACCGTTGTTTGTTATGATTAAGAATCTGATGTTTGATCTTGGCGGAGTGATCATGGATATCCGCCGGCAGAATTGTGTTGACGCTTTCAAAGAGCTGGGAATGGAGGATCCGGACCGTTTTCTGGGAGAGTATGCCCAGTCAGGTCCTTTTGCCGACATAGAGAACGGCACGAGCACACCCGCGATGTTTCGCGAGGCAATGCGGGGTCTGATCGGCCGCGAGGTGTCCGACGGCCAGATCGATGAGGCATTCGGCAAGTTCCTGATCGGAATCCCGCTCCACAGGCTTGAGGAGCTGCGTCGGCTCAAGGAGAAGTTCAGTCTCTATCTGCTTTCAAACACCAATCCGATCATGTGGGCCGACGGAATCGCACGCAATTTTGCCCAGGAGGGCCACGATGTCGGTTTTTACTTCAAGGATGGCGTCAGAAGCTACAAGGCAGGAGTGATGAAGCCCGACCCAGAGATTTTCCGCATCGCCGGACGGCAGTTCGGAATCAAGCCGGAGGAGACGATTTTTCTCGACGATTCGGAGGCCAACTGCAAAGCCGCCGAGGCTCTCGGGTTCAAGACCATATGGGTCAGACCGGGTACTGAGTTCTATCAGCTTCTGAAGGAGTTTCCCGGATTGGAAATCAACTGATTGTGCTGACAGACAATGGGTGTTATCAACGAGCCTGACAGCTGTGCCGGAAGAGTCGCGGCGATCGGTATGTTCGACGGAGTCCATCTCGGCCACCGTTATCTGCTGGAGCATGTCGCCGCCGAGGCGCGGTCGCGATCGATGAGGTCGGCTGCCGTGACTTTTGCAGCCCATCCGGCGTCGGTTGTCGATCCGGAGCGGGTCATCCCGATGCTCTGCAGCCGCAGCGAGAGCTGCCGGAGGCTTCTCGACGGCGCGGTCGACGATGTCGTTATGCTTGAGTTCACGGAGCAGACGCGCCGCATGACATCGCGCGAGTTCATGACGATGCTTCGCCGCGATTATGGCGTGAGAGTGCTTGTCATCGGATTCAACCATCGTTTCGGCTCAGACCGTGAACACGGTTTTGACGATTACTGCCGCTTCGGCGCGGAAGCCGGAGTTGAGATTGTCGGGGCGGCGGAGTTTCCCGGGCTGGATGTCAGTTCGTCGCTCATCCGAGAGCTTCTTGCCGCCGGTGAAGTCGGGGCGGCGGCCGACAGGCTTGGCTCTCCCTATTCGATCGAGGGCACTGTCGGTCTCGGGCGTCAGATCGGCCGCACAATCGGATTTCCTACGGCCAATGTCGAGCCGTCCGACCGGTCGCTGATCATTCCCGGAGGGGGGGTCTATGCGGCTCTGGTCGAGGATCTCTCCCACCGTCCGGGCGAGATGGTGAAAGCGATGGTCAACATCGGCTCTTGTCCGACGGTCAATTCCGATTCGGCTGTGCGCACGATCGAGGCGCATCTGCTTGGCTACGAGGGTGATCTGTATGGCCATCGTCTGAGGGTCGACTTTGTCGGGCGGATGCGTTCCGAAAAACCTTTTGATTCGCTCGAGTCGTTGCGCGGCCAGCTTTCGGCTGATGCGTCACTTGCCAGTGAAATACTCTCCGGAAGATGATATGGAGCCGTCGGTTTCGAATTCGGTGATGCTTCCGCTTGAGGGTGCTGACGGGCTTGGCGAGAAGCTGGTCGAAATCCCGACGCGCGGTTTCAGTCAGCTGTGGAAAACGGTTCGCTACGGGCGGCGGTTTCTCCTGAAGGGTCTTAAGCCAGACTACCGGCAGAAGGCGGAGTTTCAGGCGTTGCTGCGCAAGGAGTTCGAACTGGCCATGCGTCTTGATCATCCCGGAGTGGTCCGGGTCTGGGGCCTTGAGGAAAATGCTGTGGCCGGATTGTGTATCGTCATGGAATATATTGAAGGCGATACGCTTAAGTCGCTTATGGATCAGGGCGTGGCTGATGAGGCAGTCTGCCGCGGGATTGCCCTGCGGCTTGTCGATGCGGTGGCTTATATCCATGAGTCGGGTGTCAGTCATCGTGATCTGAAGCCCGACAATGTGATGGTGGCCCGACGCGACCGGCGTCCGGTGCTGATCGATTTCGGTCTTGGCGACAGTGACGATTACGTCATTCTTAAACCGTCGTCGGCAACGCGCAGCTACGGTGCGCCCGAACAGCTCGACGGATCGCAGGGCGATGAACGCTCCGACATCTATTCTCTCGGACGTATTCTCACAGAACTTTCGCTACCGGCAGAGTGGAGCGGCGTCATCGGCCGTTGTCTTGCCGCTGAGCCGTCCGAACGTCCGACGGCTGCTGAAATCCTCGCGGTCATGCGCGAAAGCCGTCAGCGGCGCCGCAAATGGATTCCTTATGCAGCCGGAACTGCGATAGCCGTGGCGGGACTGCTGACATCATTCCTCATTCGCCGGGAAGCGGGAATCAGTGATGTTGCCGGGGGTGCTGCGGTGCGCGACACGGTAGTAGAGGTCAGGACCGTCCATGACACGGTCCATGACACGGTCTATGTCGCGGCGTCGGAGGATGCGTCGGTTCGTGCCGCCGTGCCTCCTGTGTCAGTCCAGACATCTCCGGCGGCAGCCGGAGGTGCGGGGAGTTCTTCGGGTGGTGTCGATGCGCTCTATGAAGCGATGTGGGCTGAAGCCCGTCCGATAGTGGTCAGCTGCAAGAAGGAATATGAGGCGGTGACTGATGTGATGGAGGGGATGGCGCTGATCGAGGCCCGCGACAAAAAGCTCCGGGCTTTGCTCGACCGCTTTATGTCGAGTCCGGAGGTTGCGTCGCTGCCGCAGTCGGCCCGCGACAAATATGAATATGCTTTCTGGTTTAAAGTCGCTCAGGTGGTCTCGGGACAATGAGTCCGACGTGGAGGCGAGACCGCGTCTGGATCAGAGAAGTTCGAAGCGGATTCCGGAGCGTGTCCCGGCGACGTAGGTCATCATTTCTTCGCCGGACCGGTTTACGCGGCTGAAATAGAGGGGCGCGTTCTGTGTCATTGATCCGCATTCGACCCGGTCGCCGCTCTGGAGCTTTCCTTTGACGGATTCGATGACTTCAAAAGCGGTGCCTTCGATGTGGCGCAGCCGGCACAGGCGTCCGGGTTCCCATCTGACCATCACTTCCGCGCCCGAATCGAGCGAGGCGCAGTCGAGGGTCTGGCCAATGTATGTTGCCGACTGAAAGTGGGTCGCGCGATCGAGAAAGTCCTCGTAGTCGCGGTAGCCGATGAAGCGGGCCAGCACACAGAGGGTGTAGCGCCCCGGGAGATATTCTTTGCCTGTGTCGCGAATGTAGCCCCAAGTCCGCTTGAGGGTAGTGGCGCTTAGAGACAGGCGTGAGTGCTCGCGGATCGCATCGGCGAGGTAGTTGAAGTCGGCTGGTGTCTTAATACGCCGGTCGATAAATGTTTCCACGGCCTGGCGCAGTTCACTTACTCCTTCACGGGTTATTTTATGTGGGTCAACTGGCATGTCTGGCAAATTTTTAGCAAATTTAAAGAAAATCCCGCTATTATGGTTAGTCCACTTTGTTCCACTTTTCGCTGCTCAGGCGGTGACTGCCGGCTGCGGACGACTCCCGAGAGTGGGGCAGCATGAGGTCCGGCGGGGTTAATAATTGTTAATCTGTGGAGCAGAACGCCGGAGTGTTGTTTGCAATTGGCTGGATCTTAAATAACTTTACACAGAATTATAAATCTCGCAAAAGACATGAAGGATTACACACAAAGCTGCATCACATTTCTGATCGCCCCGTTTTTATTTTTTGCATCATTATCCACATCGGCCCAGAATCCCGGTTTCAGACGGCAGACGGTTGTCGACACGGCGGCAGCCGTCGGAATGATGAAAGAGCATATCGACAGACTCAACCGTCCGACAATCGACAGAGTCGCGCGGTTGAAAGATTCGACATCGCGGCTCATGGCTGAGAGGCAGGTCTTTGCCGACAGTCTGTCGCCGGTTGTGGATCTGCTGGATCATTTTGCGGTGAAAATCAAGGATAAGGAGCTGGCTGCGGCCTATCTCGCCTATTTTACGGATGTGTTTGACCGCTCGCCGCAGAAAAGCATTCTCGCGATGGCTAAGGAGAAGGATGTCGAAAAGGCACTCCGGAACAAGAATCCGGAAAGGGCGGTCGCGGAACTGACCGCCAAGCTCAGAGAGAAAGTTCTGAAGCGGATTTCGAAAGGGGAACTCGATGCGCCATTTATCCACGACACGCTGGTCGGGCGGCAGAGCCGCTACCGCGGAGCTGTTGCGCTGATCGACAGAATGATCGGAGAGAATCGCGAGGAGATCGGCCGATGTGAGGCTTCTGTTGTGAAAATGCCGGCATTTGATTACCGGAAGTTTGCGGAGATCACAGGCGAGACCGAATGCCCGACCAAGCAGATCCGCACGGCGGTCAGCGATCCGAACTACCGCAGCTATGAGCAACTGGCTGCGCAGTTTCCCGCCGCAGCATTGAAAAGTGTCGGCGGACGTTTCAACGGCATCATAGCCGACCGCGTTGCCGTTTTTCCCTATGGAGAGGGAACGCCGGGAAAATCAGATCTTACTTGGGAGGAAGGGTTTTTCTACAAGCGTGCAGTGGTGAAGAGTGAGAATGGAACGATGGCAGATCTCATTGTTGAGCCGATATTAGATGACCGATTCTTTTATTCTGAAAACGATGGGTTGGCAGATCTGGAGTTGATGTTATTGATGGAGACATGGGGGATCGGTGAGAGTCCGAAGGGTGGCTTGGAGTTGATTTTCAGTCATTCATGTGGTGTCGAGTCTTATACCATCGCTGAGGAAAATGCAAAATGGGTCAAAAAGGAACCGATGAATGCGATGTATCTCAGCTACAGTAAGAGCCGGAAACTGTGGGATGATGTTTTAAAGGAGAAAGGCTTCGAAAGGGAGGCAAAAAAGTTCTCTTATAAAGTTGAATATTGTGATGATTACAAAGGTGAAACCGAGATACTCTGGTTTCCGGTATTCTATCGTGACATTCAATTTAAAACGGTTTTTAAAAGTCCGGATTTGCCCGATCTTGTTGTACCGGCTGTCGGTTTAAAAGGCTTTTATGTGGCGGAGAATGCATTCGGACAAAGAAATGACGGATTGGCCGTTGTTTATGAAGGAACTGCTTCAACTGGTGGCTCATATGTTGAACTTTATGAAATCAGCCTGAGTGACGATGTGTGGATTAGAAGATTGAATGGAAATGATACGCATGAATGTCTGTATTGGGTGTTGGTCTATACGAGTGCCAATGATCCTGAGACTGGCGACGGCAGATGGGTCAAGCTTACTGGAGATATTGATGGAAATATTGACAACTTTGCAATGCCTGATGAGGTGGAAAGATATGTTGTTGCCGACAAAGAAGGAAGAGAACAAAAACTTACATTGATCCATTTTTGGGATGAGGGTTATGATGCCTATCTGGGCGAGAGATATGTAGGCAGAGTCTCGCCTCAATGGAAGAAGCGGTTGAGCCTGTCCTGGGGCGAGAAGGGCAGGAATGTCCGAAGCGATGTGCCGAAGTCTTTGTTGCCTTCGTTTGAGGTTCTCAAAGGGTCTCTTTTAGGTGATGGCGATGTGGTGGAGTATTACTCTGGATCTTGTGGAGAGGATATTGAACTATGGCTGGTTCAGAATGGTGAAAATGACAAGGTCCGGTTGGAAATAGCCGGGGTGAGTTACATCGGGAAGGCTGCGCCGATGATGTCAATGGATGAGTGTTTTAGGGATGAGGATGCGACGGTTTGCTCCAACGAGCTGCCCCCGTTTGTCGGCAAGGGCAGCGGGTCAGCCTGCAATCTGGTTCTGACGGCAAGTCAGGCGGCAGACCTGCTCAAGGGTGTAGTGTTTGGCAAGGATGATGCGGTCAAGTCGGCTAAAATCATTGCGACTTCACGGCTCGGAAAGAACTGGATGGTGGAGTTTGATGTCAATGGCGGCTCGCTCTATGACGCGATCTACACTCCTGAGGGCAAGCTGCTTGATGCGGTCTATCTGGGCTTCGTACCTTCGGACGGCGAGGCGTCGGATGATGGCGACGACATGATGCCGAGGGAATATTCGCGTGTGAAGCGGACCGGTCCGCGCGAGATCAGTCTGGTCGTGTTCCGGTCGGTTAAGGACGACTACGGATGGAACACCTATCACCATCGGTTCCAGTATAAGATGACCGACGAGGCGTTTCTGCTTGAGCGTTGCGAATGGAATTTCCCCGAGTCGGCCAATCCGTATAAGTGGGCTTATATCGATCCGTTTGGGTTTCTGTGCCGTTTTCCGGCGAGCTGCACGCCCTGGTCGCTGCTGGACAAATTGGGCAGCCGTGTAGACGGAGAGAATGCCGAGGGGTTCTGGGAGGATTCAATGTGTTCGCTCTACAGAAGAAACCCGGCGGCTTTCTTTGAACGCGCGCTGGCAGACCACAGATATGGTCGTGAGGCAGAGAGTGCGGTTCTCAGATTCCTGACCAACGATTCAGAGATGGCTCTCGAACCGGGAGAACTGCAGCGGGATCTGGACGCGCTGCCTAACCGCACGACGCGCAATGCCGTCATGCGCTATCTTCAGTCGGAAGCCGGGAAATGATGTCCTGAAAGGTTGTGTCTATTATGTGTATAATAGATTGTTGTCCAATGCGTTGTATGAGAAAATGTTGGTATACGTAAAATAAATCTATATCAGACACACTTGATCGATGGTCGAAGATCATGTATAAACACAAAGAATTCCTTGAATATGATAGTCTCAAACTCAAATATTCTTAAATTTGATTCAATAAAATTCAAACGCCCTCTTAGAGAGTGTTTGAATTTAAACCGCGTTAACAGTAATACGCATGAACGGCA